>DASQCL010000189.1:0-8138 GCA_035634715.1 Solirubrobacterales bacterium | reverse complement strand
TGAGCGACCGCTGGGGGATGCGACGCGATCGCGATCGCGCGACCGTCTGGCTCGAGATCCTCGGGACGCCTCGTATGCGAGGGACACCGCCACCAAGGGGGCGTGGCTCTACGCGCTGCAGGTGACGCTCTTCGGCGCCTGGCTCGGCCAGCGGCCCTTCAGTCAGCCAACCCTCCGAACGTCCTGCGCCGCGGAAGTCACCACGGCGCTACCAGTCTCCGTCGGCAGGTACCTCTGCTCAACCGGGACGTGGCGCTTTCAGCGCGACTTGTTGAATTAATGCCTCACTATGCGAGGACGCCCCCGTGAGCGGGGTCGTTCGGCGACGCCTGCGCCGGGTCGTTGTAGAAAGCGCCGGGCGGCGCCGGAATCGGGCCGTCGCGGATCGGATCGTCCGTCTCCTCCATCCAGTCCCCGAGCCGCTCCCTCATCGCCGCCAGGGCGTCCGCGTGGTCCGGGTCCTCTGCCAGGTTGCGCCGCTCGTTCGGATCGAAAACGAGGTCGAAGAGCTGTTCCTCGGGGAACGGCTGCTGGGCCCAGCCATGCTCGACCAGCACCTCCTTGGTCGCGCTGTCGTCGCAGTTCGCCAGGACGGGGTGCGGGTAGTCGTAGAACCGGCGGATGTACTTCCAGCGGTCGGAGCGCACCGCGCGCAGCGGCTGGTAGGCAGCGTGGTAGGTCATCTCGGTGAAGATCAGGTCGTGGATCCGCTGGATGTCGCGGTGGACGAGCGGCATCAGCGACGCACCCTGAAGGAACGACGGCCGCGCGACGCCCGCGACGTCGCAGAGCGTGGGGTAGAGGTCGAGGTGGCTCACCATCGCATCGATCACCCGCCCGCCGTTGAAGCCGCCCGGGCCGCGCATGATCAGCATCACCCCGGTTCCCCCGTCATAGAGGGTGGCCTTCGCGCCGGGGAACGCCAGCCCGTGGTCCGTGGTGCAGACGATCAGCGTCCGCTCCGCGAGGTCGGCCTGGTGGAGGCCGTTCAGCACCGCGCCGATCCCCTGGTCGAGTGAGCGGGCGCTCGCCTTGAACGCGGCCATGTCCTGGCGCGTTCGCGGCGTGTCGGGGAGGTTGGGTGGCGGCAGCGAGTAGAGCGCATCGCGCACCGACGTGGGCGCCGAGAACTGGCGGTGGGTCTCGAAGAACCCGACGGACATGAAGAAGGGCTCGGGAACCAACGCGAGCGCCTCGTTGGCGATCGGCGCGACCTCCGTGGCACGGTGGCTCTCAACCTCGATCACATCGTCGTAGCCGATCACCTCGGGGTCCTCGGAGATGTGCTGTTCGCCGATCAGCACCGAGTGGTAGCCGCCGGGCCGCAGCGCGTGGATCAGGTGCTCGCCGTAGTCGTTCAAGGACCAGCCCCGGTGGGCGAGACCGAGCATGCCGTTGTTGTGGCAATACTGTCCGGTGAGCAGGGAGGCGCGGCTCCCGGAGCAGGTGGGCGCCGCGCAGAACGCCTCGCGGAACAAGACCCCCTGGTCCGCCAGGAGCTGGATGTTGGGGGTGGGCACCTGGAAGCCGTACGGCTGCACGTAGCGGCCGGTGTCGTGCGAGTGGATGTAGAGGATGTTCGGTGGCTGACCCTGCTTCATGCCCTGCGCCTTTTCCTATCCAACCAAATTCCTTACAATATCAGTCAAGATTATGGAAAAGGGCTACCCAAACGCGAGAGACCCCGCTTGAGGCTCCACGGCATCCATCATCTCACCGCGATCACGGGAGATCGCGAGCAATGCATCGAGTTCTATGGCCGGGTCCTCGGACTCGCGCGGCTCCCGGACGCGGAAGGCCCCCACGGGCGGGTGCTGCGATTCGGCGACGAGCTCGGTCGGCCGGGCAGCACGCTCTGTTTCATCGAGCACCCCGGCGAGCGCCGCGGCCGGCCGGGGGCCGGAATGGTCCACCTAATCCGCTGGCGGGTGGCCGACCTCGAGGTGCTCGACTTCTGGTCCCGGCGGCTCAACGCGGCCGGAGTGGTGGCGAGGTACGACGACCCGAGCCTCGGCCGGGCGCTCCTTCGCTTCAGCGACCCCGAGGGGCTGGAGCACGAACTCGTGCCGGTCGGACCGGACCGTGAGGCGCTCGTGGCGCGCTCCGCGGACCTCTCCCCGCACCGCGCCCTACGCGGTTTCGACGGAGTTCACGCCTACTGCCGCGAGCCCATCCCCACCGCCGACATTCTGGCGGGCCGCCTCGGCTTCGACTCGCTCGACGAGACGGCGTTCGCAGTCGCCGGCCCCCGGCGCCGCGCGCACTACGTGCTCGACGACCCTCCCCGGCAGCGGGGGATGGCAGGCGCGGGGACCGTCGACCACGTCGCCTGGTGGGGGCTCCGGCGGGATCATCGCCTCTGGCGGCAGCGGGTGATCGGGCTGGGCATCCGGGTCTCCCCGGTGATGAGCCGCGGGCCGCTGGAGTCGATCTTCTTCCGGGAGCCCTCCGGGGTCCTGTTCGAGATCGCCGCATGAGCCCGAGCCGTTCCTATCTCGTGTGCGCGACTCCGAGGAGCGGCAGCACACTCGTCTGCCAGGCGCTCAAGGCCACGGGTGTTGCGGGGCGGCCCGAGGAGTACTTCGAGGCCCTGCGCCACAGTGGCAGGCCGCGACGCCCCGAGGAGTACTTCGGCGGTATGGACGATCGGTCCGTTCTCGATCACCTCGGCGAGCGAACCGTCGGCGATGACCCTCAGCCGCGGTCTCCGCTCTGGAGTCGGGCCGCCTACGACCGTTATCTGGACTGGGCGATGGAGACCGGCACCACCGACAACGGAGTGTTCGGCGCGAAGCTCATGTGGGGCTACTTCGAGGACTTCGTGAGCCTCTTGCGAAACGTCCCGAGTTACAGGGACGTGCCGCTTGAGGACCTGATGACCACCGTCTTCCCAGAGGTGACGTTCATCCGGGTGGTGAGGGCGAACAAGATCCGCCAGGCCGTGTCCCTGTGGAAGGCCGTGCAGACGGCGACCTGGCGCGAGCAGGACGCAATCCAGAGCGCCTCCGTAGGCCTCGACGACAGCGAGCCTCCGTACAAGAGCTTTATCCAGGACCACCGGCCACAGCTTCGCTTCCATTACAACGCCATCGCCCATCTGCTCGACGGCATCCTCCAGGAGGAGGCGTCCTGGGACGCCTTCTTCGAGCACTGCGGGATCAGTCCCATCCTGGTGCTGTACGAGAACTTTGCCGCGGACTACGAGACGAGTACGGTCCGCGTCCTCGAGCGACTCCGCCTGTCGCTTCCGGAGGCCTTCGCATTCGAGCCGCGGATGAAGCGCCAATCCGACGGCATCAACGACGACTGGGCCCGCCGGTTCAGCGAACTCCGCCTCGGCACCCGGTTCGATCTGGTCCCGACGGTCGGGAACGCCGCGGCCGGGGCCTCGGTTCGATAGCGCTTTATGGGCGCCCGCCAGCAAGGGACCCCGCCGGATCGGGAACCGGCGGGGTCCCTGTGTGCCAGGGGCAGCTGCGCTAGGAGCCCGGGAAGCCCTGGACGACCAGGTTCCAGCTCTTGAGCGTGAACCGGACGGTCGGGGCGTCGGACGTGCTGGCCAGAGCGAGGCTCGCGGTGTGCGGTCCAGCTCCGACCACGCTGGTCTGGGTGAGCGAGTGCGCCGACGGATCTGGTCCGAACCCGGTCTTGCTGGCCGTCTGGATCGCCGATGCGCCGGTGCTGGCCGGATAGCCGTCGACGAGGATCTCGAACGGACAGCCGCTACCGGCATTGTTCGCCTCGCAGGACGAAACGCCGGAGTACGTCAGCGACACAAGGCCCGTCTTCGGCATCGTGAAGCTCACGTTGGAACCGGGGATGTCCACCGGGTCGTCGCCCGAGGAGACCGGGCCGAACGACGCGGTGCTCGCCGCCGTCGCCGCGACCGGTGCGTCCGGCTTCGCGACGTAGCTGCGCGATGCCTGCTTGTTCTTCAGGTAGACGCTCTTCGCCTTCTTCTTCGTCAGGTAAGTGTGAGCTGCCTTCTGCGGGGTCAGGAACGAGCCCGCGAAGGACGGTCCGACTGCGACCGCCGCCGCCAGGACGGCCGCCGGAATGACGATGGCGGCGGCGTGGAGCGGCGAAAGCCGCTTGGTGAATCTGCTGAGCAATGGAACCTCCGTGTTTCTGGAGTGGGGGCTGGTTGACAGACGCACTCGCGCTTTCGCGGTGCTTTCCCAACCAAAACTATCAACAAACTTAGAAAGGTGCTAGATTCGGCTCCGCCGATCAGGGATGCCACCGGCCTCCCGCGTAGAAAGGAGTCCACTGAAGTGATACGCAAGATCCTCGCCGTGGGAGTGGCCGCCATCGTGGCGCTGGCTATCCCCGCGGCGGCCAGCGCGAAGACCCTTATCGGGTCGGGCTCGGTTGCGGCGCAACCCGTGTTCCTCGCGCTGTTCCACAAGTACGAGCAGAAGCATTCCAACATCCACTTCGTCTACACGGCGGATGGTGGCAATGCCGGGGTGCAGGACGTCCAAAGCGGCAAGAGCATGTTCGCTGGACAGGCCCGGCTGCCGCTTCCGAGCGATGCCGGGACCACCTACATCAAGATGTACCTCGACGGACTGTGCATGGACGTGAACAACGGCAACAAGGTGTCGAACATGTCCGTCTCCAAGATCCGCAACGTCTACCTGGCGCACACGACGAACTGGAGCAACGTCTCCGGGTCACAGCTCAACACGACGATCGACCCGGTCGGCCGTGACACCAACGGAGGGACTTACAACTTCTTCCTCCAGGCGGTGCTCAATAACAATCCGCCGGCCTCGAACGTCAACGCGTTGACCTCCGACGGCCTGGTGGTGAACGCCGTGAAGCAGGACAAGAACGCGATCGGCTATGCGGGCCTTGCCTGGCAGGGCAGCAGCATCAAGAAGATCAAGGTCAACGGCGTTCCCTGCGCGCCGAAGCAGATCAAGAAGTTCAAGTATCCCTTGACCCGGTACATCTTCACGGTCGTTCCGACGAAGCACCCGGACAAGGACGTGCTCAAGTGGGTTGACTGGGCACGCACCAGTCACGCCGCCGGGCAGATCATCAACAAGGCCGGCGGAGTGGCCGCCTTCAACAAGGGCTTCTAGGGAGCACCACTAGCGAACTACCCAACCGCAAGTGGCCCTTCAGCCTCAGGAGAACGCGATCCTTTCCGAGGAGCAGCTCGTCCTGGAAGACGGACCGCAACGGTCACCAGACCGGCGCGCCGAGCTCATGCTCGGCGCGCTGGTCTGCACCGTCGTCGCCCTGCTCTTGGCGATGATCGTCTTCGTCTTCGTTCACGCCTGGCCGTCGTTCGCCCACAACGGACTCGCCTGGTTCGGGCCTGGAGGGGACAGCGTCGACAACCAGCTGCAGACGATCTTCAACTCCGGCCAGAGCGGCCACTACGTCTACACGTTCCACGCCTGGTCGCTGATCTGGAGCACCATCCTGATCACGGGCGCCTCCGTGGCGATCGCGCTCTTCTCGTCGCTCTTCGTCGCCGTGTTCATCGTCGAGTTCGCGCCCGAGTGGATGCGCAACATCCTGCAGCCGGTCGTGAGGCTTCTCGCGAGCGTGCCGTCCGTGGTCTACGGCCTGCTCGGGGTCCTCGTCGTCGTGCCGTTCATCGGCAATCACCTGATCAGCGAGTCGCAGAAGGCCTCGGTCGCCGGCGTCATCTCGCTCACCGGCTACGGCCTGCTGGCGGCGGTCCTGATCCTCACGGTGATGATCGCGCCGATCATGATCTCGATCTTCTCCGACGGCCTTCGCGCGGTCCCGCCCCGCTGGATCGAGGGCTCGCTGGCGATGGGCGTAAACCGCTGGCGGACCTTCTGGAAGATCGCCGTCCGGACCGCCCGCCCGGCGATCGTCGCCGGCACCGTGCTGGCGACCGCCCGCGCGCTCGGCGAGGCGGTCATGCTCGCGATGGTTTCGGGATCGGTCAGCTGGTCCCCCAACCCGGCCGACGGTCTCATCTTCGTCTACGAGCCCTCGAAGCCGCTCGCGCCGACGATCATCAAGAGCATCGACGACCTGGCGTCGAAGCCGGCCAACGAGACCCTGTTCGCAATCGCGGCCGTCCTCCTGTTCTCGGCCGCGATGCTCTCGTTCGGCGGCTGGGTGGCGAAGCGCTCGATGCGCCGTTACGCGGGGGTCGCCTGATGGAGACCTCGGTCGCGACGCCGCCGGTCTCCTCGCCGCCGCCGCAGCCCGGCCCGCCGGGTCCCCCTCGCCCCGCGGACGGGCGCCGGAGCGCCGCGTGGCGCTTTTCCGACAAGGCGGGGCTCGTCGTCTGCTGGGGGATGGGCCTCCTCTTCTGCGCAATTGCGGTGGCCATCGTCATGTACTTCCTGATCAAGGGGCTCGGGTACGTGCGCCCGTGGATGTTCGTCACCCCCGCGAGCACCGGCTTCACGCAGAGTCAGACCGGCGGCTTCTCGGATGCGCTGATCGGGACCGGGATCGTCGCCGTCATCGGCATCGCGATCGCGCTTCCCCTCGGCGTGGCTATCGCCGTCTGGCTTTCGGAGTTCGGGCGCCCGGCCGGGCTCGCACGCCTGGTGGAGTCGACGATCGAGGCAATCGCGGGTACCCCCTCGATCGTCCTGGCGCTCTTCGGGACGATCATCTTCGCCAGTCCGGCGCTGGGGTTCCTCAGTCGCTCGACGAGCGGCATCGTGTTCGGGCGCTCGTTCTTCGCCGCCGGCGCGATGCTCTCGCTGGTCGCGCTGCCTCTGGTGGTCGGAAGCACGCGGGAGGGCCTGCAGGCGATCCCGCAGCATGTGCGCGAGGCCTCCTACGCGGTCGGCAAGACCAAGATGGCGACCACGCGGCGGATCCTGCTCCCCGCAAGCCGCCCACAGGTCGCCACCGGCGCGATGCTGGGGCTGGGCCGGATCATCGGCGACACGGCGATCATCGTCGTGCTGCTCGGGGCGACCCTCAACTTCGACCCCGTGGGCGGGACGCCGGTGCTCAGCTACCTGAAGGGCACCGGGACGACCCTCACCAACTACGTCTTTCAGAACGCGCCGACCGGGGAGCTCAACAACCCGGAGAAAGCCTACGCGGCGGCGTTTGTGCTGCTCGTGATCGTGCTCATCCTCAACGCGGCCGTCGACGTCATCCACCGTCGCGCGAGAAAGGTTGGAACTTGGACCACGTAACTCCGCCCCCGCCGGTTCGCCGTCTCGACCCCCACGAGCCCTTCGGGGCCAGCGAGGCCCCGGCAACCACCAACGGAAACGGAGCGGTCGCCACCGAGAGCTCGACCTTCGCCCGGCATCGTCGGGCGGCCCCGTCGCAGCTCTCGATCGACCGTATGCAGGTGGAGAGCCTCTCGGTGGCCTACTCGGGGAAACCCGCGGTCAAATCCGTCTCCCTGCCGATCCGCCAGGGCGAGGTGCTCGCGCTGATCGGGCCATCGGGCTGCGGGAAGACGACGCTGCTTCGTTCACTCAACCGCCTGACCGAGCTGACCCGCACCGCGTCGTTCGACGGCCGGGTCACGCTCGACGGGATGGACATCATGGGCATGGAGCCGACGGCCCTTCGGCGCCGGGTGACGATGGTCTTCCAGCAGCCGAACCCGTTCCCGATGAGCATCTTCGACAACCTCGCGTACGTCCTGCGCGAGCAGGGCTCGCGCCGCGGGCGGAAGAGCACGCTGGCGCCGGCGGTGCGCAGCGGCCTGGAGCGCGCGGGCCTATGGGCGGAGGTCGGGGACAACCTCAAGCACCCCGCCCTGAAGCTCTCCGGTGGGCAGCAGCAGCGCCTGTGCATCGCGCGGGCGCTCGTCGCTCAGCCGGAGGTGCTCCTGCTGGACGAGCCTTGCTCGGCACTGGATCCGCAGTCGACCCAGGTGATCGAGGACCTGATCGTGAAGCTTCGCGAGGAGGTTGCGGTCGTGATCGTCACCCACAACCTCCAGCAGGCGTATCGGGTCGCGGACTACGTCGGGTTCATGTACCTCGGCGATCTCGTCGAGTACGGCAGTGCGACCTCGGTCTTCAACTCGCCGCGCGAGGAGCGCACGAAGGAGTACGTGAGCGGTGCGTTCGGGTAGCGCCAAGAGGATCGCTTTGGCTCTCTGCCCGGTGCTGGTCCTGGGCTTCGCCGCATGCGAGACGACCCAGGACAAAGCGGCG
>DASQCL010000188.1:0-6326 GCA_035634715.1 Solirubrobacterales bacterium | reverse complement strand
CCGGGCGCAACCCGGCGAAGCTCGAGATCCTGGCGGAGGAGGTCGGGGGCGCGGACACGAAGGTGGCGCGGCTCGACGACTCGACCGGCCTACGCGAGCTCCTGGAGCCCTGCGCGGCGGTGATCTCGTGCGCGGGGCCGTTCGTCCAACACGGCGAGCCGGTTCTGGCCGCGGCAGCCGAGACCGGGACGCACTACATCGACACCACGGGTGAGCAGCCGTTCATGCGCACGGTCTTCGAGCGCTACGGCGCGACGGCCGAGCGCACGGGGGCCGCGCTCGTGACCGCGATGGGATTCGACTACGTCCCGGGCGACCTGATCGCCTCGCTGACCGCTGGCGCCGGGCCGGTGGACGAGGTGGTGCTCGCCTACTGGGTGAAGGGGTTCGGCCCGACGCGGGGGACCGCGCTGTCGGCGCTCGGGATCATGTCCGGCGGCGACGTCGAGTGGCGCGGCGGCGAGCTACGGCCGGCTTCGCAGAAGGTGAGCAGGGGCACCTGGGACTTCGGCGGGGAGATCGGCGCCCAGCGGATGGTGCGCTACCCCGCGGGCGAGCACATCACGGTTCCGAAGCACGTGGACACCCCGCTGGTGACGACGAGGCTGAGCGCGTCAACCGCGGTGCCGCTCCCCGGCGCGTTCGCGTCGCTCGCCATGGTCCCCTTCCAGCTCGCCCTCCGAACCCCGATCCGGCGCGGCCTGGAGGCGCTGATACCGCGGATGCCCGAGGGGCCCAGCACGGAGAGCCGCCGAAAGAGCCGGTTCGTGATCGTCTGCGAGGCGCGACGCGGCACGGAGAAGACGCGCGGGATCGTGAGCGGATCGGACCCCTACGGCCTGACCGCCCGGACCACGGTGGAGGGCGCGCTTCGCTGCGCCGCGGAGGGATACGACCGGCGGGGAGCGCTGGCCCCGTCGCAGGCCTTTGACCCAGCCGACCTCCTCGACTCGCTCCGATCGGCCGGAGTCGAGTACGAGGCGCCCTCGGGCTCGCAATAGTGGAATCTGTCGACGGCAGCAGGGAATGCCCGGCCTGCGGGCAGCCGCTCTACGGCTGGATCGAGCTGGACACGCCAGCCGGGCCGACACTCCTCGAGCGCTGCGAGAACTGCCGCCTGGGCCTCGCTGCCGGCCTGACGGCGGACGACGCTTCGCACGAGCTGCTGGCCGAGGCGCGGCGCCTCCCCAACGGGCGCCTGGAGCTGGAGGTCGCAAACCGCGACAGCATCGCCGCGCGGCTCGGAGGCCAGAACTGGGCTGCGCTCGAGCCTGGGCGTGGCCTCTACCCGACCCCCGAAGCGCTGCGGCTGCTGGCCGGGAAAGCGGGGCTCGACATCGTCCGGCTCCGTTCGCCGCGGCGGCGCCGCGCGCTGGTGTGGATGTGGCAGACGATCGTCAACGCCTTCACCTTCAACGAGAACTTCGCGCTGAGGGTCCGTCAGGGAGACATGCATCCGCAGGGCGCGTCCGAGCGCCTCAAGTACGGCGTTGACATGCTCGTGACCGTGCTGGCGACCCCGCTCGTCCTGTTCGTCTCGATTCCGATGGAGCTGATCGCGGATCAGGCCGGCAGCGGCGGCGTGCTCGTGGCCGTTGCGGCTCAGTCGTCGGACGAGTACGAGAAGGTCGACCAATAGGCGCAGACCTCCTCGAACCGGAAGCCGAGCGCGTCGCCGTCGGCGTCCACCTCGATGGAATCCGAGTGGAGCTCGTGCCCGGAACGGTGGTGGCCGGGGATCACGCACGTGACCGGCTCCTGCCCGGTGACCGGCTCGCCGACGCGGACGGTGACCTCCTCCGCCGCCCGAAACCAGCCGCGCCTCTCCGCGTGGTCCAGCTCGATCGGCGCGACTCGCGTCGCGATCAGGCGGCTCGGCTTGAACACCCAGGGGAATTGCTGCTCGGGCGTGCCGCCGAGCTGCCCGAGAAAGATCGCCTCGAGCAGCCGCCGCTGATCGGGGTCGCCCCGGTCGTCGACGAACAGCACGTAATCCCACGGCGAGCCGGCCTCGTCGTCGTCGTACCTCAGCGCCAGCACCGCGCGGAGGCCCGCCAGTGAGACGTCCTCGACCCCACCGTCCTCGATCTCCCACGAGAGGGCGCCCATGCACACGCCGTGGGTGGAGCGACCGCCCTTGCGCCCGCCAACGGCCCGGCACGGGCAGATCGTGTCGCAGTTGCAGGACTCGAGATAGGTGCCGCTGATCGCCCAGGACGGTGCCTCGGCGGGCATCTAGAGCGCCCGGCGCCAGACGCGCTTGGCGAGCGGCAGGGCGAGCATGCGCGGGGCGTGCTGGCCGGTGATCGCCCCCGCGCGGTTGAGGAGGCCGGGGACGATCGCCCGCTTGCCGTCGTCCGCCGCCTCGACTGCCGACTTGGCGACCGACTCGGCCGACAGCCAGAACATCCCTGGTAGCTGAGCCTCAGCTCCGGAGAGGCCGGCGACGTCCATGAACTCCGTCTTGACCGGCCCGGGACAGACCGCGGTCAGCGTCACGCCGGTGCCCTTGAGCTCCTCGTGGACCGCCTCGCTGAGGCTGAGGACGAACGCCTTCGTCGCGGCGTAGGTCGCCGAGCCCGGGAGCGGCTGAAAGGCGGCGGTCGATGCGATGTTGATCACTGCACCCCGCCCGCGCTCGACCATCTGCGGCAGATAGGCAGACTGGAGGTCCAGCAGCGCGACGCAGTTCAGCTCGACCATCGACGTCAAGAGCTCCCGGTCGGTGTCGGCGAAGTCCTCCCCGCCGCCGAAGCCCGCGTTGTTGACGAGAACCTCGACCTGCAGTCCGAGCTCGTCGATCCGGCGCACGAGGTCGGCCCGGGCGGTTGCGCTGCCCAGATCCGCGCCGATCGCCTCGGCCCGGATGTCGAAGCGGTCCGAGAGCTCCGCGGCGAGGGTGCGCAGCCGATCCTCCCTCCTCGCCACGAGCGTGACCCCGTGGCCGCGAGCCGCGAGCTCGCGCGCGGTGGCCTCGCCGATCCCGGCCGATGCGCCGGTGATCAGCGCCGTCGAGGCGGCGGCGGGCTCGGGAAGCGCCACGGGGCCAGGCTATCCGTTTCGGGGGCCGAGCCCCCAACTACAGAACCACCAACTGCACCTGCCAGTTTCGGGGGCTGAAGCCCCCACTAACATGCATTGCATGGAAGGAAGCGAAGGATTCAACCTCTTCGGCGATCCGGATGAGCTTCGTGAGCGCCTCGGTGAGCTGGCAAACCAGATGCAGGACAGCCAGCGTGTCGCGTGGGCGGACAACGCGATCAAGCTGGCGGTCGACATGACCGTCGCGGCGATCAAACGCCTCGACCTCACTGGCGGCAGCGACGAGCAGGCGGTTCAGGTTCGCGACGCGATCAGGATCGTCTTCCCGGAGGCAGTGACGCTCGTGCGCGAGGCGCGCGAGGGCCTCGCCTAACCGGGCTCGCATTCGGCACATCCCGCGCGCCCCAGGCCCGTGTTCGGAGCCTACGTTGGCTCCATGCGAGCCCGCGACGAGAACGGCGCCGCCTCGGTCGAGCACGTCGGCCTCGTGCTGCTGATCGCGCTCCTCGCGATCGGAGCCATCGCCGCGCTGGCCGCCGCTCCACCGACCGACGAGGCGAGGCGCCTCGGCTCGTCGCTGGACCGCAAGATCCGCTGTCCGGCACGTCTGCCCGATCCGTGCTGGCAAGACCCGCTGACCGAGGCGTACAGCAGGCCGGTCGCGGGGCTCGTTCGCGCTCTCGCCCCAACCCCGCGACCCGTGGCCGGGCCGTCGGGCCTCGGCCTGGTGCCGATCGACTTCCGCTACTGCCGCAGCGAGAGTTGCGCCGTCCCGGGTGATGGTGCCGGCCTCACGCGATCAAACCGGCGAGTGACGGCGTTCACCTCAGTGGTCGACCGCCGGCGATCGGGCGGGGATGTCGAGGTCAGCTACTGGCTCTACCGGCCCGGCATCGGCTGGAACCGCGCCGTGCGGCACGTGTCGGCGGGCGACGTCGAGCGCTATGCGGGGACGCCGCTACTCGACAGCGCCAACCCGGTCCTGGTGCCGCTCGAGACCCTCTACGGACGCGACCACTACGACTTCCCGCCCGCGGAGGACCCGCCGTGGCGGTGGAAGGTGGAGAGCGTGTACCCCGGGTAGTAGCCGCTGGCGCTACCAGTGGGCGTCGTGGTGCTCCATCACACCGAGGCCGCTCGTGAGCGTGATGCCCCCCGGCAGGGTCCCCGAGAAAGCGCCCAGCGGCTGTCGGTACGTGTAGCGGACGCCGAAGCGTTTCTCCTCCCGCTGTCGCTCACACTCGCCGGCGAAGTCAAGGCGGGAGCCCTCGTCGAAGCGGATCGCCTCCAGTCCGTCGAACTCGACCGGCCCGGGCTCGGTCGGCTCGCCGTCGACCCAGATGCCCCGCTCGGAGAGCTCTGGCGGATCGTTGATGCCGTTGACGAGGTTCCAGCCCACCGATCGCCTGTCGGTGGCCTCGCCGACACCGGCCGACCAGCTCCAGACCGTGTGGTGCGGGTGGTAGCCCTCGGACTCGTCCTCGACGCCCCGGGCCTCGATCTCGATACGGCGCGAGCCGATGCGGACGTCGCACGCCACCGGCACGTCCACCCGCTTTCGCGTCCAGACGTACTGGCCGTCGCTGGTGGGGCAGACCACCTCCACCCATTTCGCGCTGCCGAAGCGCAGGAACGCGCGAACCTCGCCGGCCTCGGGGTGCTTGGCCTGGATCCGGGCGACCGACCCCTCGTCGGCGCTGTGGAGGACGAGGCCGTCGCCTTCCCGGCCCTCGGTCCATACGTCGCCGCGGGCTCCCGGCATCAGGGTGGCGGTGCGCTCCCAGAGCTTTCGCTCAGCGCGGTCCCAGATCGCCCAGAAGGTCTGGCCGAGCGGCCCTACGTTGATGCGGGCCGCGCACAGCAGGAGCTCGTCGCCGAACGCCCCCACGTAGCGCCAGCGCTTGCGCCAGTGGCCGTCTCGGCGCATCGGAAGCTTGTCGGGCGGGAGCGGCAGCTCGGGGCGGCCGGGGCCGGGACCTCGCCAGGGAAGAGACACGTCACTCAATGCGAGCGATCGTGTCGCCCGCGGCGACCGATCCGCCCTCGGTGACGGCGAGCTCGCTCACCTTGCCCGCCCGGTGGGCGGTGATCTCGTTCTCCATCTTCATCGCCTCGACCACGCAGATGAGGGTGCCCTCCTCGACCTCGTCCCCCTTCTTCACCGGGACCTTCAGCACGGTGCCCTGGATCGGCGAGACGAGCACGTCCGTCGCGCCGGCCGCCGCTCCACCGCCCGCCGCCCGCTCGCGCCGGGGCGGCCGGCGCAGCGCGGCTGCCGGGCCTGGATTGCCGCCCGCGGGGGCCGCCGCGCCGATCACCTTCACGCTGTGGAGCCGGCCGTCGACCTCGACCTTGTAGGTCCGGGCCAGCGCCTCCTCGGGCTCTCCCTCGCCGTCCGCCTCGGCCTCGGGCGGCCCGGTGGCCTCGGGCTCCAGGCTCTTCAGCCACTTGCGGTCGCCGATCAGGTCGCGGGCCGTCTCGGCGTTTCGCCACTGGTCGGTGGCGAGGATCGCCTCGTGGAAGGGGATCAGGGTTACCAGGCCGCCGACGTCGTACTCGCCCAGGGCGCGCAGCATGCGCGCGGTGGCTCGCTCCCGGTCCGTGTCCCAGACGATGAGCTTGGCGACCATCGGGTCGTAGAGAGGGGTCACCTCGGACCCGGCGCGGACGCCGGAGTCCACGCGCACGCCGGGGCCGGCCGGCTCGACGTAGCTGGTGATCTTCCCGGGGGCCGGGGCGAAGTTCTTGTGGGCCGCCTCGGCGTTGATCCGGCACTCGATCGCGTGCCCGCGGAGCTCGACGTCCTCCTGGGAGACCGAGAGCTCCTCCCCGTCCGCGACCCGGATCTGCTCGCGGACGATGTCGATTCCGGTGACCATCTCGGTCACGCAGTGCTCGACCTGGACGCGGGTGTTCATCTCGAGGAAGAAGTACTCGTCGCCGTCCTGAAGGCCCTCGACCGTGCCCGCCGAGCGATAGCCGACGGCGGCAGCCGCGTCAGTGGCGATCTTGCCGATCCGCTCGCGCATCTCCTCGTCCACGTGCGGTGCGGGCGCCTCCTCGATCAGCTTCTGGTGGCGCCGTTGGATCGAGCAGTCGCGCTCGCCCAGGTGGATCACGTTGCCCTGCGAGTCGGCGAGGACCTGCACCTCCACGTGGCGCGGATCCTCGAGGTAGCGCTCGAGATAGACGCGCGCATCGGAGAAGAACTTCTCGCCCTCGCGCGCGGCGCCCTCGAACGCGTCCTCGAGCTCGTCCTCGGAGTGCGCGACGCGAAAGCCCTT
>DASQCL010000187.1:0-12219 GCA_035634715.1 Solirubrobacterales bacterium | reverse complement strand
GCCCTCGACCTTGCTGTAGCTCTCAGCATCGACCAGGAACTCGCTGCGGATGATCTGCGAGAGCTGCCCGGTGTTGGTCTCCGGGATCAGGACCTTGGAGTAGCTGCGGACGACCTCACCCGTGTTCCGCGGCAGCGGGTGAAGGTGGTGGAGGTGCGCGCGAGCGACCTTCTTCCCACGGAGCCGCACCCGCCTGACCGCGCCCTTGATGGCGCCGTAAGTGGAGCCCCAGCCGAGGACGAGCATGTCCGCGCCATCGACGTGGTCGAGCTCGAGCTCGCCGATGTCGTCGGCGATGCCCGCGACCTTCTCGGCGCGCAGGCGGGTCATCCGGGCGTGGTTCTCGGCCTCGTAGCTGATGTGACCGGTGCCGTCCTCCTTCTCCAGGCCGCCGATCACGTGTTGCAGCCCCTCCGTGCCCGGAACCGCCCACGGGCGGGCAAGCCGGTCGTCGCGCAGGTACGGCCAGAACTCACCGTCGCGGTTGGACTCGGTGGCAAAGCGCGGATCGATCTCGGGCAGGTCGGCGGCGTCCGGGAGCATCCACGGCTCCGAGGAGTTGGCGAGAAAGGTGTCAGTCAGCAGGATCACCGGGGTGCGGTAGGTGACCGCGATCCGGGCGGCCTCCATGACCGCGTGGAAGCACTGGGCGGGGGTGGAGGCGGCGACCACCGGGAGCGGCGACTCGCCGTGGCGGCCGTGGATGGCCATCATCAGGTCGGCGGCCTCGGTCTTCGTGGGCATCCCGGTCGACGGCCCGGCCCGCTGGACGTCGATGACGAGCATCGGCAGCTCCAGCATCACCGCGAGGCCGATCGTCTCCTGCTTCAGGTCCATCCCGGGTCCGCTCGACGCGGTGACGCCGAGATGGCCGCCGAACGCTGCGCCGAGCGCCATGTTCGCCGCGGCGATCTCGTCCTCGGCCTGGACGGTCCGCACGCCGAACCGCTTGTGTCGAGAGAGCTCGTGGAGGAGCTCCGAGGCTGGGGTGATCGGGTAGCTGGCGAGGAAGAGGGGTAGGCCGCTGCGGACGCTCGCGGAGATCAGGCCCATGGCGGTCGCCGTGGTGCCGTTGACGCTGCGGTAGGTGCCGGGCTCGGCAGGCGCTGCCTTCACCTCGTAGTGCACGTGCAGGAGCTCGGCGGTCTCGCCAAAGTTGTAGCCCGCGCGGAATGCCGCGAGGTTCGCCTGCATGATCGATTCGTCCTTGCCGAACTTCTCCTCGATCCACTCCGAGGTGACGTCCGTGGGGCGGCTGTACATCCAGGAGACCAGGCCCAGAGCAAAGAAGTTCTTGGAGCGCGCGGCGTCGCGGGCGCTGATGCCGTCGATCCCCTCCGTGGCCCGAACGGTCATCGAGGTCATCGGGACGCGGAACAGGCGGTAGTCGTCGAGCGTCCCGTCCTCGAGCGGGTTCCCCTCGTACTCCGCCTTGCGGAGGTTGTGGTCGCCGAACCCGTCCTCGTTGGCGATCACGATGCCGCCGCGCTCGAGCTCCGGCAGGTTCATCTTGAGCGCCGCGGGGTTCATGGCGACGAGCACGTTGGGCTGTCCACCCGGCGTGAGGATGTCCCGCGACGCAAAGTGGATCTGGAACGCGGAGACGCCGGCGAGTGTCCCGGCCGGGGCGCGGATCTCGGCGGGGAAGTCGGGAAGGGTGACGAGGTCGTTGCCGATCAGCGCGGTGGCTGCGGCGAAGCGGTTGCCGGCTAGCTGTATGCCGTCGCCCGAATCACCGGCGAATCGGACGACGACCCGCTCTTTCTCTTCTACAGGTACAGCCTTGGTCAAGTCTCGTGACGCCTCCAGGCGCCGGTCCGATCGATTGTACGCATGGGGTCGGCCGGGCAGCCAAAGTCCTTGAGTCCGTCCGGGTCGTGTGCGAACATGCGTTCGTGCGTTGGGAAAATCTCGAGGTCGGAAAGGAGGAGGCCGGGGCGCGGTTGCCCGGCTTCCGCGAGCCTGCCGTCGTGCGGACGTTCGATGCGCCTGAGGCGCTCGGGATCCGCTTTTACGAGGTGCAGGGGCGATCGGCGCTGAACCAGGTGCCAAAGCGCTCGCGGATGCCGTTCCGTTGGACCATAAATCCATTTCGCGGATGCACCCACGCCTGCACTAGACCTACTGTTTTGCCCGTCCGACCCACACATATCTGGACCTGAACGCCCGCGAGGACTTCGAGCGCGAGATCGTCGTCAAGGTCAACGTGCCGGAGCTGGTCCGCGCCGAGCTCGCGCGGCCTTCGTGGAAGGGCGAGCACGTCGCGCTCGGCACCAACACCGACCCGTACCAGTGGGTCGAGGGTCGCTACAAGCTCATGCGGGGGATCTGGGAGGCGATGCGGGACTTCGCCAACCCCTGCTCGGTGCTGACCAAGTCTCCGCTGCTCCTTCGCGATCTCGACCTGATGAAGGAGATCTCCGAGCGCACGGACTTCACGGCGAACCTCTCGATCCCCACGCTCGACGAGAAGGCGTGGCGCGACACCGAGCCCCACACGCCGCACCCGCGAAAGCGAATCGAGGCGGTCGCCGAGCTGAAGCGCGCCGGGATTCGGACCGGCGTCCTGATCGCGCCGTTGATCCCCGGCGTGAACGACGCGCCGCACCAGGTCGAGCCGCTACTGGAGCTGCTCGACGAGGCGGGGCCGGACTCGATCGGCGGGGTCGCGCTCCACCTGCGCGGAGAGGTGCGCGACATCTGGTTCGACTGGCTTCGCGAGCGGAGGCCCGATTTGCTGCCCCGCTACAAGGAGCTGTACGAGCGCGGCGCCTACATGCAAAAGGACGAGGCGAGCCGGCTCTCGGCGATGGTCCGTCGCCCCGGCCGCACCGGTCCGCGGCGTGCCATCCAGCGGCCGGCCGAGGGCGAGACGGGCCACGAGCGGGCAGGCGAGCCCCCGGGCCAGTCGAGCCTGTTCTGAGCTCAACCCGCGGCGGGCGCCGGCGAGGCCTGCGTTCTGCGGAGGGTGCCGACGACCGCGATCGCCGCAAGGGCGAACGCCGAGCCCAGCCAGAAGGCGGCCGAGTAGCCGCCCAGCGATGCGGCGAGCCCGGTCAGCGGCCCGCCGACCGCGAAGCCGATGTCGAAGAAGGCCGTGAACGTGCCGAGAGCCGAGCCGCGGCGGGAATCGGGGACGCTGTTGACGACCACGAGCGACAGCGACGGGTAGATCAGCGCGAACGCGAGTCCCATGCCGACCGCCCCGGCGAGGGCCAGTGCGAGCGAGTGCGCAAGCGCGATCAGCGCGAGCCCCACGGCGGAGACCGCGGCGGCGGACGCGGCACAGCGAACCGGGCCGAGGCGGTCCGGCAGGTCCCCGCCGATGGCGCGCGTGATGACGACAGTGGTCGCGAACGCCGCGAATGCGGTGGCGCCGTGGCCGACGTGCTTTGAGTTGAGGTCGAGCACGATGAACGAGGCCATCGCCGCGTAGCCGACGGTCGCCATGGCGAGGGCGAGCCCCGGCCGCACGGACTCCGGGACGATCAGCTGCCGCCTGCGAGAGCTCTCGGTTGGCCGGAACGGGTCGGGAACCGAGAGGGCCACGAGGGCCCCGATCGCGGGCGAGATCGCGCAGAAGGCCCACACGGCGTTGAAGTGGCCCACTTCGAAGAGGCCCGTCCCGATCAGCGGGCCGAGGGCCAGCCCACCCCAGACCGCGAGGCCGTAGAGGCCGATCACCCGGGCCCGCCGGTCGAGCGGCGCGAGATCGACGACCCACGTCGCCCCAGCGGTGAACACGGTGCCCTCGCCCGCGCCGAGGACGAGCCTGGCGACCAGCAGCCCCGGGAGGCCCGCCGGCACGAAGTAGAGCCCGCCCGCCACCGCCGCGAGCGCCGCCCCGACTGCGACGACGGGCCGGCGGCCGCGCGAATCCGCGATGTGGCCCGCGATCGGCCGGCTCGCCAGGGCGGTGAAGGCGAACGCGCCGATGGCGAAGCCCACAGCCAGACTCCCGTAATTGAGCGGCCCCTTCACGTAGTGCGGCAGCACGGGAAGGACCGCCCCCACGGCCATCAGGGTGAAGAGCGTCGCGGCGAAGATCCCCGCGAACGCGCGGTAGGGCGAGCGCGCCACCGCTACCTGGGGCCGTCTCCGCGGAGCTCGGTGCGCTTGACCTTGCCGCTGGCCGTCTTCGGCAGCTCGTCGGCGAACTCCACGATCCGGGGGTACTTGTAGGGAGCCGTGACCCGCTTCACGTGGTCCTGCAGCTCTTGGGCGAGGCCGTCGGACGGCTCGCCGTCGCGTAGGACAACGATCGCCCGCACCACGGAGCCGCGCTCGGGGTCCGGCGCCGAGACGGCGGCCGCCTCCGCAACGGCCGGGTGGCTGACGAGAGCGGACTCCACCTCGTAGGGCCCGATGCGGTAGCCCGCCGACACGATGATGTCGTCGCCGCGGCCCTCGAACCAGAGGGTGCCGTCCTCGTCCTCGCGGACGTAGTCCCCTGTTGACCACCACTCGCCGTCGATCAGCCCGGGACCGCCCTCGGGCCCCAGGTAGCCGGCGAAGAACGTGGGGCAGGTGCTCGCCCGCAGCTGGAGCTCCCCGTCGGAGATCCGTAGGTCGATCCCCGGCAGTGGGCGGCCCATCGACCCGGGCTTTGGCTCGTCGCCCGGCTGGACGGCGGTGAGGGCGCCGGTCTCCGTCTGCCCATAGCCGTCGCAGATCTCGGTTCCGGCGCGCTCCCGGAACTCGGCGATCACTTCCGGGTTGATTGCCTCGCCGGCCGAGACCATGCGGCGGACGGATGGCAGCCGGCGCAGCGTCGCGCGCTTGGCGATCATCCGGTACTCCGTTGGCGCCTGGCAAAGAACGTTCACTCCCTCACGCTCAATGAGGTGAAGGCGCTCCTCCGGATCGAACCGCCCGTCGTGCAGAAGGGCGGCCGCACCCGTCAACCACGGCGCGACGAACGCGTTGCGGGCAGACTTGGCCCACCCGCTGGCGGCCGTGCACCATGCCAACTCGCCGTCCTCGGAGCCGAACCAGTGGGCGGCCTGAAGCCGCTGGCCGGGCAGGTAGCGCTGGACGTGGAGTGCTCCGCGCGGCTCGCCCGTCGTGCCCGACGTGAAGATCACGAGCGCCCCGTCCTCCGGGTCGAGGTCGACCGGCTCGACGGGAGCCTCCTGCGGGCGGTCCTCGTCCATCACCGTCTGGACCTCGTCCATCGTCATGTAGGGGAGGCCGTCCGGCAGCTCACCGAGCGCCCCGTCCTCGCCGACGCAGAGCACCGGATTGGCGATCCCCAGCCTCGTCTCGAGGTCGCCTCGACGCAGTTGCGTGTTGCAGGGCATCGCGACCGCGCCCATCCGCCAGCAGGCGAGCATCGCCAGCACCCACTCGATCCGGTTGCCGACAAGCGTCATCACCACGTCACCACGCCTCACGCCGCGCGCCGCGAACGCGCCGGACAGACCCCCGGAGCGAGCGATGAGCTCCCCGAAGTGCCACACGCGGCGCTCGCCGTCGCGGCCGATCGTCACCAGCGCCGGCTTGGAGGCCACGAAGCTCTCGAGCACGTCCTCGACGAAGTTCACGGCGGCGTAGTCTGTCGAACGATTCGGGGTCCGGGTCGGCGGGCTCGCGGCGGAGAGGAGGAGACGGGATGGCCAAGCGAGAGAGCTACGAGCCGGGGACGTTCTGCTCGGTAGATCTGGCGACGACCGATGCCGAGGGCGCCAAGCGCTTCTACGGCGGCCTCTTCGGCTGGGACGGCGAGGACGTCCATCCCGCCGAGGGCATGACCTACACGATCCTGCGCCTTGGCGGAGACCCCCTCGGGGGGCTGTTCGAGCGGCCGGGCCTCGAGGAGCTCGGTGGCCCGCACTGGGTCAACTACGTGAGCGTCGAAAGCGCCGACGATGTTGCCGGTCGCGTGGCCGAGCTCGGCGGCGAGGTCGCGGAGAAGCCGTTCGACATCCTCGACGTGGGCCGCATGGCGGCGGTCATGGACCCGACCGGCACCGGCGTCGCCATCTGGCAGCCCGGCACCTACGCCGGTGCGGGCCGCGTCAACGAGCCGGGGTTCCTGACCTGGAACGAGCTCGCGACCAACGACACCTCCGCGGCGCTCCGGTTCTACGAGCGGCTCTTCGGCTGGTCCAGCGAGGCGATGGACACGGGCGGTGGCCCTGAGTACACGGTGATCAAGGTCGGCGAACGCAGCAACGGCGGCGTTCGGCGGCTCTCAGCCGAGGAGGAGCAGGCCGGCTTGGCGCCGTACTGGGTCCCCTACTTCGCCGTCGAGTCACTCGACACTGCGTTCGAGCGCTGCTCCGACCTCGGCGGCGAGAAGCTTTTCGGCCCGATGGCGATGCCCGCAGGGAGGATCGGCGGGCTGCGCGACCCGCAGGGCGCGATGTTCTCGATCTGGGAAGGCGAACTCGACGACTAGCGCGGCCTTGGCCCGCTATCGCACCAGCTCGGTGCCGTCGTAGAGCTTCCTGATGCGGATCGCGCCGTCAGGCGCGGCCTCCAGGCAGAGCTCGCACAGCACGCACTCGTCGAGGTTCGAGCGGACGATGGCGACGTGGCCGTCGTCGTCGGTGAAGATGTCGACGGGGCAGACCTCCTCGAGCTTCTTCGCGAGCTCGGCGTCGCTGGCGATTGAGTCCTCGACCTCGATCTCGATGAAGACGGCCTCGAGCTGCTTCTCGCCGGCTTCCATCAGACCTTCGCTCCCAGCTTGTCCTTGACCGCGTCCGGGATCTCGTCGATCCGCTCGACGACCGGGATGCCGGCGGCCTCGAGACGGGCGATCTTCTCGGTGGCCGTGTCCTCCTTGCCCTCGACGATCGTGCCCGCGTGGCCGAAGCTCATGCCCTGCATCTCCTCGTCGTCCATGAAGCGACCGGCCATGAAAGCGACGATCGGCAGCCGCGAGCTGTTCTCCGCCACCCACTCGGAGAGCTGCGCCTCCATCCGCCCCCCGGGCTCGGTGTAGATGACGATGCCCTGCGTCTGCTCGTCGGCCTCGAACAGGGGCATCAGCTCCGCGTAGGTCGAGCCGATGATCGCGTCGCCGCCGATCGAGATTGCAGTCGACTGCCCGAGTCCGGCGGCTGTGAGGGTGGAGGAGATCTCGGTGGTCATGCCGCCGCTGCGGGACATGACTCCGACCGGGCCCGGCGTGTATGCCTTGGCGGCGTCCTTCGCGGGGCCGCCGATGCCGCCCATCTTGCAGACCTCGGGGACGATGAGGCCGAGGCAGTTGGGGCCGATGATCCGCGCGCCCTGGCGGTCTGCGAGCTCGACCATCTGGGCGACGTCGCGCCGCGGGATCCGCTCGGTGACGATCACGATGAGCTTGATGCCGCGCACGATCGCCTCGAGCACCGCGTCCTTGGTGAACGCCGGAGGGACGGTCACGACCGAGCCGTCGGGCACGTAGCCGAGCGAGTCGACCACCTGCTCGACCGTGTCGAACACCGGCACGCCGTGAACGTCGCGGCCCTTGCGGCCGGGGGTCACCCCGCCGACGACCTTGGAGCCGTAGTCCAGGCACTCACGGGTGAGGTTGACGGCCTCGCGCCCGGTGATGCCCTGGACGATGAAGGTGAAGTCCTGGCTCAGAAGAACGCTCACGCCGGGACCCCCTGGATCTTCGCGACGGCGCGTCCCGCCGCTTCCCACATCGAGACCGAGCGGTCGCACGACTCGACGCCGTAGCGCTCCAGGATCTTGAAGCCCTCCTCCTCCCAGGCGCCCGGGATGCGGAAGATCGCGATCGTCTCGCCGGGGTCCCTGCCGAGCTCCAGGCACGCCTTGATCACGCCCCGGGCGACGATGTCCACCCGGGTGTTGGAGACGATCGACATCATCACCGCGATCTTCTCCACGCCGTCCTTCTTCAGGACCTCCTTGGCGAGCCCGCAGGCCTTGGCGACCGACGGGTTGCCGCCGATCTCGGTGTAGTTGGCCGGCTTGCCGCCCTGGCTTCGGACTGCGTCGGTCAGCGTCAGCGAGCCGCCACCGGCGCCGATCACGAGCCCGAGGTTGCCGGAAAAGCCGTGGTCCTTGCCCTGGATGACGCCACGGTGGTCCGCGGAGTCGATGGCCTTGACGTTGCGCTCGAACTCGCTCGGCTCGTACGGGTCGCGGGTGTCAGTCGGGTCAACTCCGAGGTCGTCGAGCAGCGCCTTCTGGCGCGGACGAGCCTCGTTCTCCATCTCCATGTGCGCGTCGAGTGCGACGAAGCTGCCGTCGGCGAGCTGAGCCAGCGGATTGATCTCGGCCAACGTCATGTCGTAGTCGCGCATGAGGCGGGCAAGGCGCGCGAGAATCGGAGTGGCCCGGGTGAGCGCGGAGCCGGTGACGCCCGTGTGCGAGATGACCTCCTTGGCGCGGAAGTCCGGGGGGTCGACCAGGTTCGAGAGATGGCCGCGGCCCACGTGGTCCGGGTGCTCCTCGGCCACCTCCTCGATGTCTATGCCGCCCATGTCGGAGAACAGCATCAGCGGGCACTTGCGCGTGCCGTCCCAGACAACGCTCGCGTAGTACTCCTGCGCGACCTGTGCCTTCGGATCGACGAGCACGCCCTTGGGCATGTTGCCGTTGATCTCGAGCTCGAGGATCGTGGCGGCGTGCTCGGCGGCCTCAGCAGGGGTGTCCGCGAACTTGACACCGCCGGCCTTCATGCGGCCGCCCGTGAGCACCTGTGACTTGATGACGACGGGCCCCCCGATATCCTCGGCGGCCTTACGGGCTTCGTCGGCAGTCGTGCAGAAGCCGTATTTCGTGACCGGAATCCCCGCCCGCTCGACGATGCGCCGTGATTCGTATTCGTAGAACCTCATTTGGGCCGGGGAACCCTACATAACCCCACGATGACCTCCGTATGCGAAAGAATGTTCGCCCACGTCCGGGAGGCAGCCTGGGCGTTTGCCGTTTAGAGAGCTGAGAAAGGAGTTGATCGTTCCCTTGAACGAGACGACGGCCGCCGCGACCGCCGCGACCAAGAACCAGAAGCTGATCTCCTGGGTGGAGGAGTTCGCCGAGCTGACCCAGCCCGACTCCATCCACTGGTGCGACGGTTCGGCCGAGGAGTACGACCGGCTCTGCCAGGAGCTGGTGGACGCCGGGACGTTCGAGCGCCTCTCCGACGCAAAGCGCCCCAACTCCTATCTCGCCCGCTCGGACCCCGGCGACGTCGCTCGCGTCGAGGACCGGACCTTCATCTGCCCGAGCAGGGAGGAGGACGCCGGCCCGACCAACAACTGGCGCGATCCCAACGAGATGCGCGACGTCCTGAACCGGCTGTTCAAGGGCTCCATGCGCGGCCGGACGCTCTACGTGGTCCCGTTCTCCATGGGCCCGCTGGGCTCCCACATCGCTCACGTCGGGGTCCAGCTGACCGATTCCGCCTACGTGGCGGCGTCGATGCGGATCATGACCCGCATGGGCAAGGGGGCGCTCGACGTTCTCGGTGACGATGGCGACTTCGTGCCGTGCCTGCACTCGGTGGGCGCGCCGCTGGAGGAGGGCCAGGAGGACGTGCCGTGGCCCTGCGACGCCGACAACAAGTACATCGTCCACTTCCCAGAGACCCGGGAGATCTGGTCCTACGGCTCGGGCTACGGCGGCAACGCGCTGCTGGGGAAGAAGTGCTTCGCGCTGCGGATCGCCTCGGCGATGGCCCGCGACGAGGGCTGGATGGCCGAGCACATGCTGATCCTCAAGCTCACCTCGCCGCAGGGGGACGTCAAGTACATCGCCGGCGCCTTCCCGTCGGCGTCGGGCAAGACGAACCTGGCGATGCTGATCCCGACCCTCGAGGGTTGGACCGCCGAGACGGTCGGCGACGACATCGCGTGGATGAAGTTCGGCGAGGACGGCCGCCTCTACGCGGTCAATCCCGAGGCCGGCTTCTTCGGCGTCGCCCCGAACACCAGCCACAAGACCAACCCGAACGCCATGGGGACGATCGAGCGCAACTCGATCTTCACCAACTGCGCCCTCACAGACGATGGCGATATCTGGTGGGAGGGGATGACGGGCGAGCCGCCCGCGCACGCGATCGACTGGAAGGGCCGGGACTGGACGCCGGACTCCGAGGAGCCGGCGGCCCACCCCAACGCCCGCTTCACGACGCCCGCGGCGCAGTGCCCGTCCATCGCCCCCGAGTGGGAGGACCCGAACGGGGTGCCGATCTCGGCGTTCCTGTTCGGCGGACGCCGCGCGACCGTCGTCCCGCTGGTCACCGAGTCGTTTGACTGGGAGCACGGCGTCTTCCTGGGCGCGACCATGTCCGTGGAAACCACCGCGGCGGCCGCCGGCGACGTCGGCAAGCTGCGCTTCGACCCGATGGCGATGCTGCCGTTTTGCGGCTACAACATGGCCGACTACTTCGGGCACTGGCTGGAGCTGGGGCGTCAGCACCCGAACGAGATGCCGAGGATCTTCCTCGTCAACTGGTTCCGCAAGGACGCCGAGGGCAACTTCATCTGGCCCGGATTCGGTGAGAACAGCCGCGTGCTCGAGTGGGTCTTCCGCCGCTGCGACGGCGACGTCGGCGCCGTGGAGAGCGCGATCGGCCACGTGCCGCGCGCCGAGGACCTGAACACCGACGGCCTGCAGCTCGCCGAGGGTGAGCTGGAGCACCTCCTGGAGGTCGATCTCGACGAGCTCGGACAGCAGCTCCCGCAGGTCGAGGAGCATCTCGCCAGGTTCGGCGACCGCCTGCCGGCCGAGCTCCAGTCGCAACTCGACGCGTTGAAGCAGCGACTGGATGCCGCCTGAGCAGAGCGGATTCGGCAGCAAGCTGTACGAGCGGGTTGCGACCCCGCTGGTCGCCTCACGTGGCGGCTCCTGGTTCTTCGTCAACGTCGCTCCGCATCTGGACCGAGCGCTTCTGCGCCTGACGGACGGCCGCTGGACCACGGCCGGCAAGGGCCGCGTGGGCTTCCTCATGGTGCGGGGCGCCAAGAGCGGCGTCGAACGGATCACGCCCCTGGTCTGGACGGGCGACGGCGACAGGATCCTGCTCGTCGCCTCGCGCGGCGGCGACGTCAAGCATCCCGCCTGGTACCGCAACGTGGTCGCTAACCCGGACGTACGGTTCTCTAAGGACGGCGACGAGCAGCCCTACCGGGCGCGAACGGCAACGGAAGAGGAGCGCCCCCGCATGTGGGAGCTTGTCACCCGGCGCTATGCGGGGTACGACACCTACCAGCGCCGGGCCGGCTCGCGGGAGATCCCGGTCGTCGTGCTGGAGCCGCTCGGAGCACCAGGCTGAGCCCAGGCGCGTCTTCGTGGCTCAGGAGCCCGGCGTTCCCGCGGCGATCCACTGGCGAAGCAGCGGGTCGACGACGCGGTATCGGGTGGAAGTCCGAGGATCCTCGGTGACCTCGCCGAGATCGGCGAGGGCCCGGATCGCCGACTTGACGGCGCCTCCGCGCGATCCGCCGTGCCGGCGCCCTCCCGCGTAGAGGCCTTCGCGGTTCTCGGCCACAGCGCTCAGGACGCGGCGTTGCCCGGTGCTGAGCCCCGTCCAGATCGCCCGCAGCTCGTCGCGTACCTCGACCATCGCCCGGTCGTAGGCCGCGAACCAGTGCTCCTCCGCCGCAGTCTCACCGGGACGCAGCTCATCCCAAAGGGCGTTGGCGAGGAGCATCGTGCGCTGAGGATGTCCGCCTCCCGTCTCCAGCAGCAGGTCAAGCGCGGTCCCCACGTCGCGGTTGGTGCGCTCGAAGCGCCCGGCCACATCCTCGGCGACGTCGTCGGGGGCGAGCGGCGCCAACTCGACCGCCCGGGCCTGCCCGTACAGCGCTCGGCGCTTGTCGGCGAACAGCCGCCGCATCATCCCTAGCCGGGAGCCGGCAAAGACGTAGCTGGCCGCATCGCCGTGGTGCTGGATCTCGCTGCGAATGGTCGCGTCGGCGCGGTCCTTTGCAGCGAGAACGTCCTGGAACTCGTCGAACACCACGAGCGTCCGCTGACCGGTGCGCTCCTGGATGCGGCGGGGGAGCGCAAGGCGCTCCAGGAGCGGCGGCTCGGCCTGCGGATCGAGCGAGAGCTCGAGCTCGGCCGGGATCTGCTCCTCGGCGCCGAGCCGGAGCGTGGGGCGGAGCCGCCGGCGGATGCCCGCGAACCACGAGGCGAGACGGCCCTCGAGTTGAGCCGCGTATGCGCGCTCGATCCGAGCCGCGACGTCGCCGAGCGTCAGCACGCCGAAGAAGTCCACGTAGACCGAGGCCCACCCTTCGCCGCGCGCGT
>DASQCL010000186.1:0-11347 GCA_035634715.1 Solirubrobacterales bacterium | reverse complement strand
GTAGCCCGGGTGATACACCGGGCGCTCGCCCGGCGCGCCGTTGTCCTCGTAGCCCGCGGCGACCGCGACGGCATGGAACGCGCGCACCGTGTCGTCGTCGCGCGCCGGGAAGGCGAGGTGGACGTGCTCCGTGAGCGGCCGCTCGTCCCGGACGAGCGAGAAGCTGTGGTCCGGGCCGGACAGCTGCACGCGGCCGGGCTCGTCGTGCGCCAGGCGGAGCCCGGCGTGCGGGGCGATCGTCGTGTAGAAGCGCCGGGAAGCCTGCGGGTCGCGGACGCGGATCCAGAGGTGGTCCACGCTGCCGCCGGGCACGGCGTCCTCGCGGTCGGTGTGGACCGCCTCGACGCTGTTGCCGTCGGGGTCGAGCAGGAACCCGCCGTAGTAGTCGGGCCGTACTGCGGGCGCGGCCCCGGCGCCCCGTCGTCGCCGTACCCCGCGTCGACGCCCGCCTGCCAGAACGCGTCGACCTGGGCGCGGTCGCTGCCGCGGAAGCCGACGTGGAGCCCGCGGGTCACCGGGTGCTCGCGATCCGTCGCCCCGATGTCCCAGTCCTCCCACTCGACCAGCTTGGCGTCCGCATGGCTGGGCTCGACGCCCAGGACACTCAGGACGGTGCGGTAGAAGCGCTCGGAGGCCACGAGGTCCGAGACGGCGATGGCGACGTGGTCGAACAACGGGCTATCGCTGAACGGACACGACCTGTGGGCCGTGGCCACCCAGCAGGGTCACGTACGCGCGCTTCGTGCCGAGGGACGTGGTCCAGAGGCTGCGGTCACGACTCTGCCGGTAGATCCGGTGGCCCCTGCCGTGGCCGCCCGCGCGGCGCAGCATCAGGGATTGGTGGAGCGATCGCGGGACGATGGCAAGCGGGCCCTGGGAGCCGCGCGATACGCGGACGTAGACGAGGTGCTTGCCGAGGATGGCCGGGTTGAGCAGCTGCGCGCTTCGGGAGGTCAGCAGCGTCCGTTCCTTCCCCGAGTTCAGGCGGACCAGCCTGATCGAGTTGCTGCGGCGCCCGGAAACGGTGAAGACGACCCGTCCCTCGGTGAGGCTCGGATGGCCGACGGCGGCTGGCGGGTCGACAGTCGCGATCCGCTGGACGTCGCCCGGATGCAGCAGGTCCGTGATCCGCCTCGCCATCAGCACGGTGCGCCCGTGGCTGCGGCTCAAGTAAGTGAGCCAGTCGCGCGAGATCGCGACGGCCTCCGCGTGCGGGGCGGAGAGCGAGGTCAGGACGTTCCGCTTGAACCGGTTCAGGATCTTGATCTGGTGGCCGCTGATGACCGCGGCCAGCGGGCCGCCGAGTGCCGGGTCGTGCCCCGGCAGCCGGTGGGTCTGGCCGCCGGCGCGAAGGACGCCGGACCCGTTGCCCTTCTGGAACGCGATCGCCTTGCCCGCCACCGACGGATCGGCGCCGTTCATCACCTCGATTCGCTGGGCGGTCGCCGTGGTGGTCGCCAGCACGGCTGCAACGACTCCGAGTGTCGCTGCATCCCCCAGTCGGAAGAGCCGGTAGAGCGCCGGGCGCTCGGCCATCGTGCGTAGGCAGGCCTGCCCGAACGGGCGGTCGACCTGCGGCGCGACCATCAAGATGGGAATCGCGCGGCCGATCCCGAACGCGGCGCCGATCACGAGTCCCGCCTCGACGTTCCCGAGCGCCAGGCTGATTCCAGCCAGCGCCCAGACGCCGAAGCTCAGCACGAAGGTGGTGAAGCCCAGGCCGAGAAGGACGCCATAGAGGAGCGCGGCGATCGGCAGCGGCATCGTCCAGCGCCAGCTCTCCGGCAGCTGCCGGCGGATCTGGGGTGCGATCCGCAGCCCGCGTGCCTCCGCCGCGGCGGCGATGACCGCAATGCCCGCGGCCACCAGGTAGGCCACGCGGCCGGCTCCGTGCAGAAGCTCCCCGAATCCCGACAGCAGGCCGAAGGTGAGAATCCCGCCCACCACAGCACCGGGCACGAACGCCGCGCACGCGGCGGCGACCGTGAAGCGCCGTCCGCCCTCGCCGGCGATGCCGAGCGTCTCGACCATCGAGAACCCGCACGGCGACCAGGTCCCGGTCATCCCGATCACGAGGGCGGCCGCGGCGAGGCTCAGCTCGAGCAGGCTCATCGTGTCCGGCCCCCGCTCAGCACGGCACGTGGGTCTGGTAGTAGGTGACGCAGAAGACCTTGCGGTCGCCGTAGCAATAGCCCTTCAATGCGGCGTCGCCGTTGATCCGGTCGTGATGATGGGCGCAGCAGTCCCACAGCTTCCGGACGCGCCCCCCGCAGCACCGGTACCAGGAGCCCTCGAGATGGGCGTGGAACCCGTGTTCTTTCCCGGTCTCCTTGCAGATCTTGGTGCGCGGCGCCGGCGGCATCGGGTTCCCGTCAGGGTCGCGCATCAGCGAGCCGTCCTCGTGGACGGGCTGCCCGCGCTCGTTCACGAGCCGGCCGATGTTGTCCACCCGCCGCCCGTCGCTCGGCCGCAGCGGGTAACCCTTCGAGTCGATCCGCGGTAGGCCGTACGGGTGGATGCAGGACCCAGTGGTGTAGGTGTGGCCGCAGAAGTTGGTGTAGGCGTCCGCGTCGCGGTTGAGGGCGTCGGCGATCGCGCCGCCGAACGCGAGGCCGACCATCCCGGCTCCCACGCGGGCGAGGAAGCCGCGGCGGGAGGTGTCGGCCGCGAGCGAGTCCAGCGCCTCTCCCACCCGATCCCGGTTCCCACCGCCCCGAGCCATCAGTTGTACCTGGCATCCAGGTTCGCGCGGCGGCGGCTCGCCGTTCCCACGACGCTCTCAAGCTGCGCCAGGTTGTTGAAGGTCCCCTTGGCGAGCACGATGCCGTCGGCGTCGATCGCCAGCGCGTATGGGCTGCCGGGGATCGCGTACTCCTCCCAGACGTCCGCGTCGAAAGACTCGTCGAAGACCTCGACGTTCAACTCCGGGTCGCCTCCCAGGCTGGCGATCGCCGGTGCCAGCCCGCGGCAGACGTGACAGCCCTCGGACGTGAAGACGGCGATGCCGATGCCGTCGTCCCGCAGCCCGGGGAAGCGATCGACGAGCGGGATCGTCCGGCCGAGCTCTGGGCCCTCGTGCGGGATCTCGAGCGCCGATGCCGGCCCGAGGCGGAGCCGCAGCATCCCCACCTCGCGCGCCAGGGCGAGGACGGCGACGGCGAGGCCGGCGCACGACACCAGAGCGACGATGAGCCCGAGTGCGAGCCAGCCCTCGGTCGAGGGGTTTCCGTCAGGCAGGAGGGGGAGCAGCGCGAAGCAGGCGGCGAGCACGAGGTTCCGCCCCACCGAGGTCCAACCGACCGTCGAACGCGAGCCGAAGCACGCGCAGGGCGCGCCGGCCTTCCCGCGGAGGATGGCGCCGACGAGAGCGGCGGCGAAGAAGGCAAGGAACGCGGCCGCAAGCCATGCCGCGGTGTCGCTCCCGGCGATCACCTCGATCGCCAGGCCGAGCTCGACCGCGATCAGGAGGACCCAGGCGGCCCACCGCGTGTACTCGCCGTCGATCTCGAACGTTCCGAGCGCCGCCCGGCTGGAGGCCGGGCTCGCGAGCTTCAGTACCGCGGATCCCGCGAGGATGAGCCCAAGGACGAGCCGCGCGACGAGCCCCAGCACGGGCTCAAGCTAGCACCCACTGGCGCCGGATACGACCCTTGTCAGCGATCCCACCGAGGTGGGCTAGGAGATGCTGACCATGCGCTCGATCGGCACCCGCGCGCGCTTCGCGACGTCGGCGGGGACCCTGACCTCGAATCGCAGGTTGCGGAGCGAGTCGCGGAGCTTTGGCAGCGTGATCATCTTCATGTACTTGCAGAAGGCCATCCGGTTCGCCTCGATGAGGTTGGCCTCGGGCGCCACCTGCTGGAGGGGATAGAGCATCCCGGTCTCCGTGGCGACGATGAACTCGCCGTCCGGGTGCTCGCGGACGTGACGGAGCATGCCCGAGGTGGAGAGCATCTGCACCCCCTCGGGATCCAGATCGCCGGACGCGACGTACTCCATCGCCTGGGTGGAGCACCCGCATTCGGGATGGATCAGGAACTCGGCGTCCGGATGCTCGGCGCGCATCTCCGCGATGTCGTCGGGGCGAATCCCGGCGTGGACGTGGCACTCGCCGTCCCAAACGTGGAAGCGCGCGTAGCGGTCCGGATCCTCGGGCAGCCCCAGCTCGCGGGCGACGAAGGAACCGAGCCACATGTCGGGGCCGAAGAGGATCTCGGCGTCGGGGCCGCGCTCGTTCCAGATGTGCTCGACCACCTGCACCGCGTTCGACGACGTGCAGCAATAGTCGGTCTCCGCCTTCACCTCGGCCGCGGTGTTCACGTACATGACCACGAGCGCGCCCGGGTGCTCAGCCTTCCAGGCCCGCAGCTGATCGGCGGTGATCGAGTCCGAGAGCGAGCAGCCGGCGTCCGGATCCGGGATGAGCACGGTCTTCTCCGGCGACAGCACGGACGCCGTCTCGGCCATGAAGTGCACGCCGCAGAAGGCGATCACGTCCGCCTCGGTGGCGGCGGCCTCCCGCGAGAGCTGGAGCGAGTCGCCGGTGAGGTCGGCCACGTCCTGGATCTCCGGCACCTGATAGTTGTGGGCGAGGATCACCGCGTTGCGCTCAGCGGCGAGGGCGCGGACCTCCTCCGACAGCCGCTTGACGTCATCCGGGGCGAGAGCCTCCGGCGGCGGTGCCTGGAGTGTGGGCAGTTGATGCATCCGGGTACGCGGAGCGCGGCCGTGTGAGCGGCGCCGAAATTTGATGTTCGCCCGGCCCGTGGGCGCGGGTGAATGAACTGACTCAGAGTTTAGTGGGCCGATGCGGGCGTTTCGTGCCCGCGAGCCTAGGCTTAGACGCGTGCCCGAGCTGCCCGAGGTCGAGATCACCGCCCGCCGGTTGGGAACGGCCCTGCGGGACGCCGAGGTGGAGTCGGCCCTCGCGCCCGGCATGGTCGCGCTGAAGTCCGTCGACCCGCCCCTCGCGGCGCTCGAGGGCCGCCGGATCGCAGGCGTCCGGCGCGTCGGGAAGATGCCGGTCGTCGAGTTCGCCGGCCCCGACGACGATCCGATCGCGATGCTCGTCCACCTCATGTCCGCCGGTCGTCTCCAGGTCTTCGACAAGCGGGCGTCGCTCCGCGATCGCAGCTCTCGCGTGCTGGTGCGCCTCGCGGACGGCCGCGAGCTTCGCCTGCGCGAGTTCGGCACCAAGCAGCGCGCCTGGGCGAAGCTGATGCCTGCCGGAGACGTCGAGTCGGACGAGATGGTCGCGACGCTGGGCCCGGAGGCGTGGCCCGCGCCCCCGCTCGAGGAGCTCGCCCACCGGATCGCCCGGCCCCGCCACCTCCACCCGATGCTTCGGGACCAGCGCGTGATCGCCGGGATCGGCCGGTCCTGGGTGGATGAGGTCCTTTGGGAGGCCGCGCTATCGCCGTTTCGCCAGGGCTCGGAGCTCGACGACGAGGAGGTCGAGCGCCTCCACGGCGCAATGCACGTGCTCGGCGACGCGATCGACCACTACGAGGAGGTGATCGGCAACGTCGTGCCCGACAAGATGCCGATGCCGCTCCAGGTCCATCGCCGGGAGGGGGCGCCGTGTCCGCGCTGCGGTGCGACGCTGGCGGCGGTCCACTTCGCCGAACACGTGACCACCTACTGCCCCGAGGAGCAGACCGGCGGGCGGGTCCTCAAGGACCGCCGGCTCTCCAGACTCCTCAAATAGGGCTGGTACGCTGGGCATTCTCAAGCTCCGGTGCAGGGACTCATACCGGGGGAAACAGCAAGTAACAGGAAGGAATTCCCCATGCGATTGAGACTGCTCACCCTGCTCGGTGGCGCTGCGCTCATCGGTGCCCTCGTCGTGGCGAGCGTTGCCATGGCCGGAGGCAACCCCGCGAACAAGCTGCACGCCAACCTCACGGGCGGCCAGGTCATCGGCGGCCAGGGCGCGCCGGCCGGCGCCGGCAACGCCACAGTCACACTGCGGCCGAAGAAGCAGAAGATCTGCTTCCGGATCACCTACAAGAAGATCGGACCGCGCGCGGGCCTCAACGCCGGCATCTACAAGGGCGGGAAGGGCCAGAACGGGGCTCTCGTGCAGACCCTGTTCACCGGCAAGCGTTCCAGCCCGGTCAAGGGCTGCGCGAAGAACGTGGCGAAGCCCGACATGCAGGCGATCCGCGCGAAGCCGCGGCAGTTCCACGTAACCGTGAAGAACGACAAGTACCCGGGCAACGGAGCGATCCGCGGGCAGCTGAAGCAGAGGCAGTAGCCCGCACCGGCACGAACTGAACGCTCAGCGGCCGGCCGCCCTGCGGCCGGCCGCTTTCGTTTGCGGGGGCGGCCTCCCGCAGTGCCACCTTGGTTCGGCCCCGCCGCTACGGCGCCTGGCTCTTCATCGTGTTGTAGAGCGTCATCGCCAGGTTGCTGAAGTACGGGCGTCGAAATCCCTTTCCGGGGCGGAGGCTGTCAGCGGCGAAACAGCTGCCCGGCGACCGCGCGGCCGATGGTGACCGGGTGGTTGACCACCGTCGCGACCCGTCCAGACAGTGAGAGCGGGTCGCGGGCGATCCCCAGCTGGCGCAGGATGGTGCCGGAATCGAAGTACACCCGCTCGCACACGAGCCGGTCCTCTTCGAAGACGAAGATCGCACAGAACCGCATCTCGAATTTGCGGCCCGTCGGCGGCAGCCCGCGGAATGGGCCGTCGTGGGTGCCGTACAGGTTTGCCTCGACGATCACCGCGTCCTCGGAGTGGTGCATCGCGATCAGCTCGTTTCGCTGGTCGGGGAACGCCGCGCGAGTCTCCTCGAAGTACCGCGCGACCTCATGCGGGCCGTCATAGACATCGCCGGTCCCGATCAGCTCGTACCGCGGGTGGTCGAAGGTCCCGAGGGTCACATCGAACTCGTGCCGGTTCTCCGACTCCATGTGCTCGACGACGATCTCCTCGCGCGCCCTGCGGAGCTCCTCGCTAACTGCCATCGGGAACGACTCTACATATGCAACGGCACCAGCCAGTTTCGGGGCTAAGGCCCCTCACTACGAACGCTGCTCAGTCTCCGACGACCACCAGCATGCTGAGGTCCAGCGCCGGGGCCGAGTGCGTGAGGGCGCCCACCGACACGAAGTCGACCCCCGTCTCGGCGATCGCGGCCACCGTCTCGAGCGTGACGCCGCCCGACGCCTCCAGGAGCGCGCGATGCCCGCCCGCCTCCACGGCCGCGTCGCGTGCCGAGACCGCGGCGCGCAGCCCCTCGGCGTCCATGTTGTCGAGCAGCAGGCCGTCGGCGCCGGCCTCCAGCGCCTCGGCGACCTCGCCGGCGTCGCGGCACTCGATCTCGACCTCGCGATCCGGAGCGGCTGCGCGAGCCCTGCCAATCGCCTCAGCGAGCCCACGGGCGACCGCGATGTGGTTCTCCTTGATGAGGAACGCGTCGTAGAGGCCCATCCGGTGGTTTCGCCCGCCGCCCGCCACGACCGCGGCCTTCTCGAGCGACCGCAGGCCCGGGGTGGTCTTCCTCGTGTCGAGGATCGTCGCGCCGGTGCCCGTGACGGCGCCGGCGAATCTGGCCGTCAGGGTCGCCACGCCGGACAGGTGGCACAGGAAGTTGAGCGCCGTGCGCTCGCCCGCCAGCAGCGCGCGAGCGTCGCCCGACACGGAGGCGACGTCGACCGGGACCGAGTCCCGCCACTCCCCCTCCGCCTCCAGGCGCTCGAGGTCGTCCGCGCCGACCTGGCGGAAGACCTCCTCCACCACGTCCAGGCCGAAGACGACGCCCGCCTGCTTCTGGACGATGCGGGCGGTGGCGCGGGCCTCCGGAGGGACGATTGCCTCGGCGGTGATGTCGCCCGTGCCGAGGTCCTCGGCGAGCGCCCTTTCTGCGAGCTCGCGCAGCGAAGCGTCCACTACTCGGCCAGGAAGAGCGCCATGGTCGCCGTGAACCCGTGGAGGAAGTTGCGGCCCCCGACAGGGCCGATCTCGCCGGCGCAGAAGAACCCGCCCGCGGGCGCGCCCAGCGTGTCCTCGATCGCCGCCGCGTCATGGTCCGGGACCTCGAACATGTGGGAGCCGCGACCGTTGCAGGTGAAGAGCAGCACGCCCGCCGGGCGAGCGGCGCCGAGCGCCTCTGTCTGTGCGTGCAGCGCGTCGCGCAGGTCCTCGTCGGCGGACACGCCGTCTCGAATCTGCATCCGAACGGTCTGCCCCACCCTCACCCGCTCCCCGATGGCGAGGCTCCCGGACTCCGAGTCGGCGCCGATGATCGGCCGCACGAGGAAGTCGCCCCGGCCGTACTCCGGCTTGTTCTCGTCGATGACAAGGCCCAGCATCAGGCCGGACGCCGCGAGCTCCTGCTCGCGGGTGTCGAGGCCGGCCAGGGCCTCGCGCAGCCGCTCGACGGCCGGCTTCGAGGCCAACTCCTCGATCACGTTCCCGTCCGCAGCCGTGATCGTCATCTCGGGGCCCACGGGCGCGGCCCCCTGCGAGACGCACGGCAGCAGCGGCACGCCCGCGAGCGAACAACCGACCGCGCCCCCGTCCAGGACCTCGCCGTCGCGGAACAGTGACGCGGAGCCGGCGGCCGAGGCGCTCGCGAGCCCACCCAGAACCGGCATGCCGGGCCGCAGCTCGCCGAGACGGCTCAGCAGCGCCTCGGTCACGAAGCTGTATGGGTCGCCAAGGACGATCAGCGCGTCGCCAACGGCGTCGGGCTCGGTTACGCCCATGAGCTCGAAGCCGTCGGCGGTCTGCTCCGTCTCGAAGTGATGGGTAGCGATCTCGGCCTCGGGCATCGCGGCGGCCCAGACGACCGCTGCCGGGCCCTCCTCGATCTCCCTGCCGCCGCCGACCACGCCCCCTGCTCCGCAGCCGATTAGATGGCGGGGACTCAGGTTCTCGTGAACCGCCGAGAGGACCCATTTGCCGCGCCCGAGGTGTGGAGCCCCGGCGAACACCAGACACAGGTCACACGGCTCACCGTCCAGCGCGCGGGCGGCGTCCCGCGCCGCGTCCGTGAACGCCTCGACCGCGTCGAAGCTCTCCGAGATCCCAACGCCCACGCGCACAGGCATGCCTCAAACGTACCGGGGCGGCGTCGCTGTCTCGCGTCGCCGCTAGCCCTTGACAAGATCTAGGGGCCGGGAGGGCCGGCGCGGCTAGTCGGACGCGGCCCGGAGCAGGTACTCCCGCACGAACCCGTCGAGGTCGCCATCCAGCACCCGCTGGGCGTCGCCGACCTCGTGTCCGGTGCGGTGGTCCTTGACTCGCGTCGAGGGATGGAGCGTGTAGCTGCGGATCTGGGATCCCCACTCCGCCGCCTTCTGCTCGCCACGCTCGGCCGCGAGCTCCTCGGCCTTCTTTCGCTCCTCCTCCGCCAGCAGGCGGGCGCGAAGGATCTTCATCGCCGTGGCCTTGTTCTGCGTCTGCGAGCGCTCGTTCTGCGACTGCGCCACGATCCCGCTCGGAACGTGGGTGACCCGGACGGCGGAGTCGGTCTTGTTGACGTGCTGGCCGCCGGCGCCGGAGGCTCGGTACGTGTCCACCCGCAGGTCCTCCTCGTCGAGGTCCACTTCGACGTCGTCGTCGACGAGCGGCGCGACGTCAACCTGGGCGAAGGCGGTGTGGCGGCGCTTCTGCGCGTCGAAGGGCGAGATTCGCACCAGCCGATGCACGCCTCGCTCGGCCGCGAACAGGCCGTAGGCGTTCTCCCCATGAGCGCTGAACGTGGCCGACTTCAGCCCTGCCTCCTCGCCGGGGGATGCCTCCTTCATCTCGACCTGGAAGCCGCGCTGCTCGGCCCAGCGCAGGTACATGCGAAGGAGCATTTCGGCCCAGTCCTGCGAGTCGGTGCCGCCCGCGCCCGAGCGCACCGTGACGACCGCGTCGCCCGCGTCGTACTCCCCGTTGAAGAGCCTCGCCTCCTCGAGCTGCTCCAGGCGGCCCTCGATCGAGCCGAGCTGCGACTCGAGCTCCGAGGCCAGCTCGGGATCGTCCGCGGAAAGCTCCACGAGCTCGTCCAGGTCGGAGACGTCGGACTCGAGCGACCGAAAGGTCTCCAGGCGGCGTTGTGTCGCTGCGTGCTGGGCTGAGACGCGTGCGGCCGTCTCCGAGTCGTCCCAGAACCCGGGACGCTGCATCTCCTCCTCGAGCCGCTCTATCTCCGAGGCAAGCGCGGCCGGGTCAAAGGTAGTCCGCGAGCAGCGTCAGGCCCTCGCGGACCTCCGCGAGCCGCGCGGACACGCTCTCTCGGGAGACTGCCTCGGCCACGGCCCTGATCTTAGAGGCGGTCAGCCCGGTGGCCGTCTCTCCGCCTCGACCGTGTCGCGAACGGCGCACCGCTCCAGATGGTCGTTGACCAGGCCGCACGCCTGCATCAGCGCGTACGCGGTCGTCGGCCCGACGAATCGAAACCCGCGCCGCTTCAGCTCGCGGGCAAGCGCCTTCGACTCATCAGTCGTGGATGGGACGTCGTCGAACGTCCGCGGCGCGGGGCGATCGCCGCCCGGCGCGAACGACCACAGGAGCTCGCCCAGAGACTCGCCGGAGTCACGGAGCTCGATCGCGGCGCGGGCGTTCGCGATCGTCGCTTCGATCTTCGCCCGGTTGCGGACGATGCCGGCGTCGGCGAGCAGCCGCTTCACGTCACCTGGCCCGAAAGCTGCGACGCGGGCGATCTCGAACCCCGCGAAGGCGGTCCGGAAGGCCTCCCGCTTGCGAAGGATCGTGATCCAGGAGAGGCCGGACTGGAAGGCCTCGAGGCATAACTTTTCGTACAGGCCGCGGTCGTCGCGGACCCGACGGCCCCATTCGTCGTCGTGGTAGGCGACGTACTCGGGCGCGGCCGTCGCCCAGCGACAGCGAAGCTGCCCATCCGGGCCGGCCACGAGATCGCGGTTGACCGTCTCGCCCATCGCCTAACTCTTACTCTCTCGCGCCATGGAGGGCACGGGGTCCGAGGGCGGGGCGGGGGCGGTCTCTCATAGGGCGATGTGGGTGACGCTCGTCGCGATGACGCTCTCCAACACCATGATCCTCGTGGATCAGACGGCGGTGCCGCTGGCAACACCGGATGCGATCCGCGATCTCGGGGGCAGTCTGTCGGAGAGCCAGTGGCTGCTCACCGCCAACATCCTGCCGCTGGCCGCGTTCATGGTCCTCGGCGGCAGGCTGGGGGACCTGTTCGGGCTGAAGCGGGTCTTCCTGACGGGCGGGTTCGTGTTCGTGGTCTCGACCGCGCTCGCGGGCTCCGCTCAGGACATGCCGTGGATGATCTCAGCGCGAGTCGCGCAGGGATGCGGCGCCGCGCTGATGATGCCCACCGCGGTGGCCATCGTGAGCAACGTCTTCCCGCGAGAGCGACGG
>DASQCL010000185.1:0-3231 GCA_035634715.1 Solirubrobacterales bacterium | reverse complement strand
TCGACGTCGGCTTCTCCGAACGTGCTCACGTCGCCTGCACGCTCGCCGACCAGGAGCAGGCCGAACGTCCGATCCTCCCCCCGCAGCGGCCCGACGATTGCGTCTTCCAGCCCGCGCGACTGGAGGAACGCATCGAGCTCGGTCACCGACCGGCGACGCGTGAGCAGTGTCGCCGAGCCGCCGGCGGCGATCCTGGCGAACGCATCGGCGTCGGCCGGCGTGAACCGCTCCTCGGGGTGCATGAGCAGCTCGCCCTCTGAGCCGCTGACGCTCCTCAGCGGGGCCTCGCCCTCGGAGCCGGGCAGGAGCAGGATCTCGGCGTACTCCGCGCGGAGCAACCGCCGAGCAGCGACAAGAAGCTGCCCGACCGCCAATCCGAACTCGGGCGCGCCCTGTGTGGCACGCATCGACTCATAGAGAAACTCGACGTGCTCCCGCTGCTCCCGCTGCTCCATGTAGCCACGGAAGGCAGCGGCGCACGCGAGAACCGGGATGACGAGGAGGAGCACGGCGGCCGGGCGGACGGTGAGGAGCTCGACGACCGCGAGCCCAAGCGAAGCTGTGGCCAGTGCCCCGATCGTCGAGGTGACGAGCGTCCGCGCGAGCTGGGGCGCGAGGAAGCGCTCCTCGGCGATGGCGATCACCGTTGAGACGAGCAGGATGCCGACGATATGAGCAATGGCGCAGGCAAAGAGGACGATCGCCCACAGCTGTGGCCGCGAGTCGCCCGGCGATGCGAGCGAGCGAAAGATCAGTAGGGCGATGCCGCTGCAGAGGGGTAGCTCTGCGATGTTGAACGCGAACTTCACCGGGCGCTGGCTCCGCCGGCGGTTGAGCCCGAGCGCAACAGTCGTCCCCGCGAGCTGCCCGATCAGGAGACCCGCGGGCGTGCCGAGCATCAGGCCGAGAGTGAGCCCGATCTCCGTCAGCGAGAGCGTGTGCGCCTGCTTGCGGAACTCGAGGTGGACCACGAAGACCTCGGCGAAGTAGAAGGCGAGCGCGAGCGCCCACCACGACATATGTGGACCGCCCACGAACGCCGGGCTGTCGTACTTGCCGGCCGCGACGGCCCAGACGATGGAACAGGCGACCGCCAGGACGCCGTTGAAGGCCCAGACACGTCCAGGCCCGTGCAAACCCTCGCGGAACACGCTGACGAACGAGCCCAACAGCTGGCTCGGCGCGCGCGCGCGGCGCCAATAGAAGAGAGGCCGGCCGATGGTCACCGGCCTCCCTCCTTACGCATCAGCCCCGACTCGCCCCGAGCCATGACCCTCGGGACCGGCTGCCGCGCGTCGCGCTTGGTGAGGGACGCCCTCACATGAACCTCCTTGTGCGACCGCCGAATTCCGCAGGGCGTGTCACATAGCCGCCAATCAGTCGACGCAACGTAGGACGACACCGGAGTACGATCTTCCCGCAAAAGGGGGAGCCGATTCGCTCGGACGAGGGATCTTGTGTCCGGGAGGCGCTTGGAATGGACGTTCAACGCAGCGCCTCGACTGAATCAGTCCCGCGCCGGCTAGCCGGCGCGGGACTGGTGGTCAATCGATCAGCCCCAGCTTGCGCCGAGCCATGACCCGCCCGACCAGCTGCTTCCGCTCCAGCTGGAGCCGCTCCAGCTGGATCCGCTCCACGAGCTGCCCGACCACGACGAGCCGCTCCAGGAGTTCCCGGACCAGGACGAACCGCTCCAGCTGGATCCGCTCCACGAGCTGCCCGGCCACATGAAGCCGCTCCACGAACTGCCCGACCACGACGAGCCGCTCCACGAGCTGCCGGACCAGGACGACCCGTTCCAGGCTCCGCCCGACCAGCTCGAGCCTGCGGCTTCGAGCGCGGCCATGGCGGCAGAGTTGAAGGGCATCCCGAAGACGTCCTGCTCGCCCTGGAGCACCACTCCGTTGATCGAGATGTGGTCGGTTCCGCGCGAGGCCTCGAGAGAACCCGTGCCCGTCGCAGGCATGTTGTACTGCTGCGAGCCGAACACCGAGGGAACCGAGCCGCCGAGGAGTCGATTCATGTCGAGCTCGCCACATCCCTGCTGCTTCCAGTTGTAGGAGGCGAGCTTGGTGCAGTTCGAGGTCAGCATCTGCTTGACCTGGTCCGGCGTCAGCTGCGGGTAGCGCTGCAGCAGGTCGGCCACCGCACCAGACACGAATGCCGTCGCCTCGGAGGTGCCGCTGCCGCGGAAGTAGCGGTCGCTGAGAGCGCCGGCAGGGTTGTTCTGGTCGATATAGGAACCCGGGACGCGGAGTCCCTGCATGTGCGCGCCGGGCGCGATCATGTCGGGGGCCCGGCAGCCGCTGCTGCAACCGGCCGAGAAGGACGCAACGTTGTCGTCCCACGGAGCCGCCGTCCCCATGGTGTCCGCAGCGCCGACCGAAAGGATCTGCGGGTCGTCGGCCGGATCTGCGAGACCCTGCGAGCCCGAGCCCCGCTGGTAGCCCGAGTTGCCGGCTGCCGCGACAACGACGATCCCCGCCTTCCACGCCTGCTCGACTGCGTATGCGAGTGGGTCGACCGCGTAGGCCTGGGTCGAGTTCGTTCCGTAAGAGAGGTTGATGACCCGAATGTTCATCCCGTTGTCGTTGCGATGCTGGACGACCCAGTCGATCGCCGCGATCACCTGGCTCACGTCGACGCCGCCGTCGGCGACCCCGACCTTGAGCGAGACGATCCGCGCGTCGGGGGCCACGCCGCGGTAGCCGCCAGGCTGACCGTCGTTACCCGCGATCAGTCCGGCCATGAACGTGCCGTGGCCGTTCGTGTCGAGGTACTGGAGGCTCGGATTCTGCGATTCGAGCGAGAGATCCGGCCCGTTGACCACCTTTCCGGTGGAGTTGAGACCGGCCACCGGAGAGACACCGGTGTCGATGAGCGCAACGTCGACGCCCTGGCCCGTGTATCCGGACTTCCACCACGCCTGCGCACCGTCGGCCGCCGTGATGTTCTGCATCGAGTACGGATCGGATGCCGAGTCGTAGCCCGAGGAGCCCCACGAGGCGCCCGAGCGGATCATTCCGAACGCCATCACGAAGATGATCGCCAGGAGCCCGACCTGCCAGGGCCGGAACCGAAAAGCGTCGCGCTTGGTGAGGACTCTCCGCACTTGGTGCCTCCTTGTTCACGACCGCCGAGATGCCGCAGGGCGTGTCGCGTAGCCGCCGTCAGTGGGCGCAACGTAGGTGGACATCGGAGCGCGATCCTCCCGCAAAAGGGGGAGGCGAT
>DASQCL010000184.1:0-3948 GCA_035634715.1 Solirubrobacterales bacterium | reverse complement strand
CGCGCCACCTCCGGCCGGGTTGACGCGCCCAGGGTTCGCGCACAGGTCTCGCCGATGCTGCGGCAGGTGTCCAAGGTGCCGCACGTCAGCAGCGTGATCAGCCCGTTCAGCCCGGCGGGATCAGACGCGATCTCCAAGGACGGCAGCATCGCCTTCGCCACCGTCAACTTCGACCAACGCGCCAACCAACTCCCCAAGTCCGCGATCGACCAGGTGATCTCGCTCGGCCAGGGAGCCCGGTCCAGCGACCTTCAGGTCGAGCTGGGAGGACAGGCGATCGAGACGGCCCAGCAGCCGTCGTTTGGGTTCACCACCGCGATCGGGGTGCTGGCCGCCATCGTCGTGCTCCTGATCACCTTCGGCTCGCTCGTGGCGATGGGGCTGCCGATCATCACCGCCCTGCTCGGACTGGGGACCGGGGTCGGGCTGATCGCCCTGGGATCCCAGGTTCTGGACATGCCGGACTTCGCCACCGAGCTGGCGGTGATGATCGGCCTGGGGGTCGGGATCGACTACTCCCTGTTCATCGTCACCCGATTCCGTGAGAACTACCGGGCGGGCGCCGAGCCGAACGCGGCCGTGCTGGCGGCGATGGACACCGCCGGGCGAGCGATCGTCTTCGCCGGCTGCACGGTGATCATCGCCCTGCTGGGCATGTTCGCGCTCGGCGTCAGCTTCCTCTACGGCGTCGCGGTGGCGGCCTCGCTCGCCGTGCTCCTGACGCTCCTGGCGGCGCTCACCGTGCTGCCCGCGCTGTTGTCGCGTTTCGGCGCGAGAATCGGGCGCGAAGGTCGCCGCGCCCGCAAGCGGCCGCCGGAGGCGGGCACGGCGAGCACGCCGACCGGGTTCTGGTTCCGCTGGTCTGGATTCATCCAGCGTCATCCCTGGCCCTCCGCCGCGGTGGGGCTCGCGATCATGCTTGTCCTGGTCGCCCCGGTGGTGACGATCCGCCTCGGCTCGAGCGACGCCGGCAACGACCCGCCCTCAACGACCACGCGAAAGGCGTACGACCTGCTCGCCGAGGGCTTCGGCCCAGGCTTCAACGGCCCACTGCAGGTGGTGACCACCCTCCCCCAGTCCGGCGCCAAGGCGGCGCTTGGCGAGGTGTCGTCGACGCTCAGCGGTGATCCCGGCGTCGCGTCCGTTACGCCGCCGCAACTGTCGCCCGACGGGCGCACCGCGGTCGTGCTCGCCTATCCGACGACAGCTCCCCAGGCCGCAGCGACGACCCAGCTCGTAAACCGTCTGCGTGACTCGACCCTGCCGCCGGTGGAGAGTGCTACCGGCACCACGGTCCTCATTGGCGGCGTCACCGCCGGACAGATCGACTTCAGCCACGTCCTGGCCGGAAAGCTCCCGGTGTTCATAGGCATCGTCGTGCTGCTCTCGGCGCTGCTGCTGCTGATCGTCTTCCGCTCGCTGGTGATCCCGGTACAGGCCGCGTTGATGAACCTGCTCTCGATCGGGGCTTCGCTGGGCGTGATCGTCGCGGTCTTCCAGCACGGCTGGCTGGGCGGCCTGTTCGGGGTGGAGCCCGGCCCGATCGACTCCTTCATCCCGGTGATGCTGTTCGCGATCGTCTTCGGGCTCTCAATGGATTACGAGGTCTTCCTGATGTCCCGCATTCACGAGGAATGGACCCATGGGCGCGAGGCCACACAGGCGGTCAGGTACGGCCTGGCCGCCACCGGCCGCGTCATCACCGCCGCCGCGACGATCATGGTCTGCGTGTTCCTCTCATTCGTCCTCATCGACGAGCGGGTGGTGAAGATGTTCGGCGTCAGCCTCGCCGCTGCCGTGTTCCTGGACGCGTTCGTGGTGCGCAGCCTTCTGGTGCCGGCCACGCTGGAGCTGCTCGGGCGCGTGACATGGATGCTGCCCTCGTGGATGGAGCGCCGGTTGCCACACCTGGCGATCGAGCCGCCGGAGCCCCAGGTGGAGGCGCAGGAGGCGGGTTAGGCGTAGACGCCCTGGGCGTTACGCCGCGGCCGCGACGCCAGCGAGCTCAGCCAGCTTCGTGACGGTGTTCATGCGCTGGTCCGGCTCCGGGCTGATCGGCGAAACGATCAGCCGGTCGACGCCGGCCTCCTCGTAGCGCTTCAGCCGGTCGGCCACCTCGTCCTCGCTGCCGATGAGCGCGGTCGCCTCCACCAGCTCGTCGGGGATCGCGGCGTACGCGTCCTCGCGCTTGCCGTCCAGGTACAGCGATTGGACCTCGTCCGCAACCTCGCCGAAGCCGAAGCGGTGGGTGAGGTCGACATAGAAGTTGGTCTTGCGGCTGCCCATGCCGCCCAGGTAGAGCAGCAGACCGGCCTTGACCACGGCCCTCGCCGCGTCCAGGTCCCCGTCGATCGCGACCTGGACAGTGGGCGAGATCTCGAGATCGGACCGCGAGCGCCCTCCCTTCGCCAGCCCCGCCTCCACGTGCTCGTCCCAGGTCGCGCGGAACGCGTCGGGCGAGGAGAAGATCGGGATCCAGCCGTCGGCAATCTCCGCCGTGATCTCGACCGACTTGCGGCCGATCGCCCCGAGGAAGATCGGGATGTGGTTGCGGACCGGGTGGAAGTTGAGCTTCAGTGCCTTGCCCTCGCCGTTCGGGAGCGGGAGCTTGAAGTGCTCGCCGTCGTACTCCAGGCGATCCTCGCGGGCCACCACCTTGCGAACGATCTCGACGTACTCGCGCGTGCGCCCCCACGGCTTGGCGTACGGGACTCCGTACCAACCCTCCGAAACCTGCGGACCCGACGGGCCGAAGCCGAAGATGAAGCGACCGCCTGAGAGGGCGTCGATCGTGCACCCGGCCATCGCCGCCGCGGCCGGAGCGCGCGCGGGAACCTGCATGATCGCGGCGCCGAGCTGGATCGTCTCGGTCTGCGGGGCGAGCCAGGCGAGCACGCTCACCACATCGGAGCCGTAGGACTCCGCCGCCCAAACGGAGTCGAAGCCGGCGCTCTCGGCCGCCTTCACGATCTCCAGAGCTTCGTCGCCGCGGGGTCCGATTCCCCAGTAGCCGAGGTTGAGGCCGAGCTTCATCGCGGGGAGCCTATACGGACGCCGTCGGCCGGCGCCGGGGCCTTTCGGCCCCGGCGCCTGTCCGAGCCAAACTCCTTTTTACTGCACTGGCCCGTCGGCTACTTGATGTACCCGCTCTGCACCAGGTAGTTGTGAGCGACGGCGGCCGGCTCCTTCTTGTCGATGTCGACCTCGGAGTTGAGCTCCTGGATCACGGGGAGGGTCAGGTTCCCCTGAACCTTCTCGATCGTGTCGCGGAAGTCAGGCCCGGCCTCGTCGGCGACCTTCTTCGAGGCGAGGAAGATCACGTTGCCCGACGGGATCAGCTCCTTGTCGTCCTTGAGGATCGTGTACTTCTTCGAGTTCGCGAGCTGGGCATCACTCGTGAACAGGATCGAGAGGTCCGCGTCGCCCTTGTCGAGGACCGTGTAGCGCAGGCCGATGTCCACGGGGATGAACTTCTTGAAGGTCAGCCCGTAGTTCTTCTCCAGCCCCACGAGGCAGTCGATCCGCTCGCGGCACTCGGGCGACCCGGCGAGCGTCATGTTCTGCGAGATGCCCTTCAGGTCCGAGATGTCCGTCAGGTTGTCCTTCTCGGCCGTGGACGTGAGCGTGCCGACGGCGTTCGAATCGGCGAACGGCGTCGGTGGGAAGGCCTCGACGCCCTCCTTGGCCAGCTTGGTCTTGGCCTGCGCGTACGCCTCCTGAGCGTTCGCCGGGATCTGGTCGGCCGGCACGCTGAAGAGCGACCCGAGCGCGGTGGACGTGTACTCCGGATAGCCGCTGATCTGGCCGTCCTGGATCGCCTTCAGCGCGATCTGCTCCGATCCGAGGTTCAACTTCTTCTTGACGTTGTAGCCAGCCGCCTCCAGTCCCTGGGCGTAGATCTCGCCGAGGATGTACTCCTCGGTGAAGTTCTTCGACCCGACGGTGATC
>DASQCL010000183.1:0-15566 GCA_035634715.1 Solirubrobacterales bacterium | reverse complement strand
CCTTTCACAGTTTGTAGACCGATTTACTCAAGATAGCATTTCGAGGGCGAGGGTGGAATCCGCCCAGAGGCTCCGGGTAGGATCGATCCGGGTTCGCAAACCGCTAGGTCACAGCAGCATGGATCGCTCTCGTATCGGCAGGAGGCCGTTTCTGGCGACCGCCCTCGTAGGCGCCGCCGTCGTCGCCGGCTGTGGCGGCGGCAACCCGGGCACCGGGACGGAGAGCTCCACCACCGGCACCCAGACGACGAGCGCGAACCTGACCACGACGGCGAAGCCCCGGCCGGTGAAGGAGACGCCCTACCCCTACTTCGGGCGCGTGCCGGAGCGCACTCACGACTCGCCCGACGCCCCGAACCCCCCGTTTAAGTTCGTGTGGACCTTCTGGGCCCACCAGCTGATCGAGTTCCCGCCGGCCGTTTCCCACGAGAGCATGTACGTCCTCAACAAGGGCGGCCAGCTCTTCGCTCTCCGGACCTCAGACGGCAAGGTCCTGTGGGAACGCACGCTCGGGGCCAATCAGACCGGGCCGGCGTACGCCGACGGGACCGTGTTTGTGGCTCAGGGAAACGGCACGTTCACCGCACTCGACGCCCGTACAGGCAAGACGCGCTGGACGTTCCACTCGCCCACCGGCCTTCAGTCGTCGCCGCTGACCGCCGGGGGCAAGATCTACTTCGGCTCTCAGGGCGGGCTTCTCTACGCGCTCGACGTGGGCTCCGGCAAGCTGCTGTGGAAGAGCGACCAGGGCGCACCGATCAAGGCAAGCCCTGCGCTGCACAACGGCGTCGTGTACGTGGGCGACTACAAGGGCGACGTTCACGCGGTCTCAGCATCGAGCGGCAACCCAATGTGGACGACGGGCACCAACGGGTATCCGGGCGGAGGGGGTTTCTACTCGTCCCCGGCGATCGCCTTCGGGCACCTGTACGAGGCTCGTGCCGACGGAACCCTGATCGCGCTCGATCTGGCGGACGGCCATGTGGACTGGGACTTCCTGGCGACCGATGACGTGTACGCGTCGCCGGCGACGTCCGACGTCAAGGGCGGCGGGCCGACGGTATTCATCGGCAGCTACGACCAGAAGCTCTATGCACTGGACGCCGCGACCGGCAAGGAGCGGTGGACCTTCAACGTTGGCGGCCCGATCCCCGGGTCACCGACGGTGATGGGTGACACGGTCTACACGTCGAGCTTCGATACGAGTAAAACCACCGGCCTGGAGGCGCGAACGGGGAAGCCGATCTGGGAGTGGGGAAGCGCCGGGTATGAGCCGATGATCTCCGACGGCCGTTACGCGTTCCTGGTGGGCTACCAGACGATCTGGGCCTTCGAGCCGTGCGCGATGCGCGGCAAGCCGAATCCGGCGGCGATCCCGATCTGCGCCCTCACCGCCGAGCTGCACGAGCTCGGCGTCAAGAAGCAGCTGGCGCGCGAGCACCCGAAGTCATCGTCGGCGCACTCGGGCGCGGGCGGCTAGTCGAGCTCGACGCGCTCGATGACCTGAGGCTCGACCGGGCGGTCGCCTGCGGCCGTGGGGGTGGCCTCGATCGCTTCCACGGTGTCCATCCCGTCGGTCACCTCGCCGAAGACAGTGTGCTTGCCATCAAGCCACGGCGCCTCGGCGGTCGTGACGATGAAGAACTGGGATCCGTTCGTGTTCGGCCCCGCGTTCGCCATCGCCAGCGCCCCGCGGACGATCTTGTGGTCGTTGAACTCATCCTCGAACGTGTAGCCCGGCCCGCCGGTGCCCGTGCCCTCCGGGCAGCCGCCCTGGATCATGAAGTCCGGGATGACGCGGTGGAAGATCAGGCCGTCGTAGAACCCGTCCCCGGAGAGCTTGCGGAAGTTCTCAACGGTCTTCGGGGCGTCCTCGTCGAAGAGCTCGACCGCGATCGGCCCGGCGTTGGTGTGGAGAGTTGCCCGCGACACGTCGGCGCCACTCTAGCGACCGGCTTCACAGATCGTTCACGCGGAACGCCACGCGCCTTAGGTTCGGGCCTTATGCTGCCGCTCATGACCGGCGGCGAGGGTTGCCCATGACGCGTCGTGGGCAGGGGATTGTGGTAGCGCTCGCGGTCATCATTGGGATCGCCCTGGTGGGCGGCGGGGTCGTCGTCCTGGCCCGGTCGGGTGAGCACGCGAAGCCACCCCTGAACGTCATCAGGGGCAACAACAAGCCGAACAAGCTGATCGGAACCAACGGGCCCGACAAGATCCTCGGCCGCGGCGCCGGCGACGAGATCAAGGGCCGCGGAGCCGACGACGTCCTCAAGGGCGGCAAGGGCGGCGATCACATCGGCGGCGGCAAGGGCTTCGACCGCATCAACAGCGGTCCCGGCAACGACCGGATCAACGCGCGCGATGGCCATCCGGACCAGATCGACTGCGGCCCCGGAAAGGACTTCGCCAAGGTGGACCGCCACGAGGACGGGGTCTTCGACTGCGAGACGGTCCGCAGCCCGAGGGGGCCGAATTGACCGAGCGCGATCGACATGAGCTGGAGGCAGCAGCGGAAGAGGAGCGGTCCGACCACAACATGGGGCGCCGGGAGTTCCTGGCCCGCACGGCCGGGCTCGCCGGGCTCGCCGGGCTGGCGACGGTGCTGCCCGCCGAGACGCTGATCTCCCAGGCGGCCAAGGTCCAGACCCAGCACGGCTTTCCCAGCCCCCGCAACATCCCCATCGACACCTTCGTCGTGCTGATGATGGAGAACCGCTCGTTCGACCACTACCTGGGGTGGTTCCCGGACGCCGACGGAAAGAACAAGGGCCTCAGCTACCCGGACAAGCAGGGCAAGCAGCACGCGACCCATCCGCTCGCGCCCGACTTTCAGGGCTGTGGCTTCGCGGATCCCGACCACAGCTGGGAGGGCGGCCGTGAGGAGTACAACCACGGCAAGCTCGACGGCTTCTACATCGCCAACGACTCCTACGCGATCGGCTACTACAACGAGCCTGACCTGCCGTTCCTGCCTCACCTTGCAAAGGCGTTCACGCTGTATGACCGCTACTTCGCATCGCTCCTCGGGCCGACGTACCCCAACCGCTACTACATGTGGTCCGCGCAGTCCGGCGGCCAGATCACCAACAGCATTCCCGCGGGGGGCAACAACTTCGAGACGATCTTCGACCGTGCCCAGGCGGCCGGGCTCAGCGTGGGGTACTACGCATCAGACCTGCCCTTTGCGGCGCTCTTCGGCAAGCGCGCGGTTCCGTGGATTCGCCACGTAGCTGACTTCTACACGGACGCGCAGACCGGGAACCTTCCCAACATCGCCTTTGTGGACCCGCCGTTCAACGGCGAGGAGCAGGGCATCTCCGGCGACGAGCACCCACACGGCGACATCAGGTACGGCCAGACCTTCATGTCGGAGATCACGCACGCCTTCCTCAACTCGCCGCAGTTCCGGCGGGGCGCGATGTTCATCAACTACGACGAGTGGGGCGGGTTCTTCGACCACGTCAGCCCTCGCTTCGTCCCGGACGCCCGACAGAGCAACAAGCTCTCGAAGAACTTCGGCGTCACCGGCTTCCGCGTTCCCGGCGTCGCGGTCTCTCCCTACGTGAGACGCGGCCACGTGAGCCACTCGACCCTGACCCACGAGTCGATCCTCAAGCTGATCGCCTACAGGTTCGGCCTCGGCTTCCTCAACAAGCGACACCGCTACGCGTCGCAGATCGGCCGCACGTTCGACTTCGAGCACCCGAACTTCGACGTGCCCGATCTGCCGCGGCCCGTCTTCCCGCCGGGCGCGCCCTGCGTGGGGTCCGCCCCGCCGGAGTCCAAGGGCGAGAAGCGCGAGGGGCCCTCGATCGACTCCCCGGAGTTCCGCGCCTACCTCCGCCGGATGGGGATCGAGTGGGAGCCGGCGACGCCGGACCGGATCTTTCCCGATCCGGGGCGGTTCGGGACCGTGTTCCAGACCGCGCCGAAGGGGTCGGCGTGATCCGCAGGGCTGCCCTGGTCGCGGCGCTGACCGCGGTGGCGGCGCTCGGCGGCGTGGTGGCCCAGGCCAGCGCCAAGGTCCCCTACTTCAAGCACGTGTTCGTGGTCGTGCTCGAGAACGAGAACGCCTCGACCACGTTCGGCCCCAACAGCCAGGCTCCTTACCTCGCGCAGACGCTGAAGAACAAGGGCGCCTACGTTCCCAACTACTACGGGATCGCGCACAACTCGCTCGGCAATTACGTGGCGATGGTGAGCGGCCAGTCGCCGAACATCCAGACGCAGGCGGACTGCCAGGTCTACAACGACATCACGCCAGGCACGCGAACGGCCGGCGGCCAGGTCCTCGGGACCGGATGCATCTACCCACCGGGTGTCCAGACGGTCGGGAACCAGCTCGGCCACGCGGGCTATCAGTGGAAGGGCTACATGGAGGACATGAATGCCAACGCCCCCAAGGGGGGACAGTCGCCGTGCCGTCATCCGGCGATCGGGGAAAGAGACCCGTGGCAGAAGGCGACTCCCACCGACGAGTACGCCACGCGCCACAACCCGTTCGTGTACTTCCACTCGCTGATCGACTTCAAGCGGACGTGCGCTCAGCACGACCTCGACTACTCGCACCTCCGTCACGACCTCAAGCACTGGAAGACGTCCCCCAACTACGCGTTGATCGTTCCCGGCCTGTGCAACGACGGCCACGACGCCCCGTGCGCGAACGGGCAGCCCGGCGGTCTCGTCTCGGCCAACCGCTGGTTGCGCCAGCAGATGCCCGTGATCCTGCACTCCTCGGCCTACAAGCACCGCGGACTCCTGATCGTGACCTTCGACGAGGCCGAGGCAAGCGGATCCGAGGGGGATTCCAGCGGTTGCTGCGGCGAGCAGCCCGGACCGAACATCGTGCCTCCCAACACCCCGGGCTTCCTGACCCCCGGACCGGGCGGCGGGCGGGTCGGCGCCGTGATGGTCTCACCCTGCATCAGGCCCGGGACGGTGAGCAAGAAGAAGTACAACCACTATTCGCTGCTCCGCTCCGTTGAGAGAAGCTTCCAGCTGCCATATCTGGGCTACGCGGGACAGGCCGGATTGCGATCGTTTGGCAGCGACATCTTCACCCGGCCCAACTGCTGAAGGACATCCGTCCGCCCTTGAACCGCGGATTGCCGTGCCCCGTGACGCATGTCACTAGATTGGTGGCCTGACCACTTCCACTCCCCATGAGGGGCAGGTGCAGCTGGACCTGTCAAGCGACGCAACGAACGTCGCGGTGGCCAGGGACGCCCTGGCGAAGCTGGCCGAGCGTGTCGGGGCCGAGGTCGACGACGTAAAGATCGCGGTGAGCGAGGCGGTTGGGAACGCCGTCGTTCACGGCTACCGGGGCGACAGAACCGGGACGATCCGGGTCACCGGCCGGTACAAGCGCGGCCGGCTTCTGGTGACCGTCGCGGATGACGGCATCGGCATGACGCCGAATCCCGGCAACCCGGGGCTCCGGGTCGGCATCCCGCTGATCACCAAGCTCTGCGACGACGTGCGCTTCACCTCGTCCGACCAGGGGACGGTCGTTTCGATGAGCTTCGCGACCGGAGTTCCGGCGGGGGACGCGTGACCGGGCCCATTCCTGTCCTCACCGAGATCCGGCTCTCGTCGATCATCGAGTCGTCCGACGACGCGATCCTGACCAAGGACGCCGAGGGGACGATCACGAGTTGGAACCCCGCTGCCGAGCGCATGTACGGGTGGACCGCCGATGAGGCGATCGGGCAAAAGATCTCGATCCTCATCCCCGAGGACCGTTCCGGTGAGGAGTGGCGGATCCTCGAGCAGGTGCTGGGTGGCGACCAGGTCGATCACTACGAGAGCGAGCGCGTTCATCGCTCGGGCCGGCGGATCCGGGTCTCTCTCAGCATCTCGCCCCTCAACGACGAGACCGGCGCGATCGTCGGAGCGTCGATCATCGCCAGGGACATCACGTCGCAGCACCGCTCGAGGGACTTCGCGACCAGGCTTCACAAGCTCACCGCCGCGTTCGCAAGTGAGATCACGCGCCAGGGCGCCGTGCGGGCGCTTCTCGACCAGTCGGTGGCGGGTCTCGGCGCGGACGCGGGGGCCATCGGGCTGCTCGACGACGCCGGCGATCAGATCGAGCTCGCCGGGAGCGTCGGGTACACGGCTCCCGGAATCCAGGACTGGCAGACCTTTCCGCTCGACGCGGATGTTCCAATGAGCATCACGGTTCGGACGGGCGAGCCGATCTGGACAGAGTCCGCCGTTGAGCTCCGCGACCGGTACTCGGGTCTCAGCGAGGCGAACATCCTGTTCTCGTCCCTCGCCGTGATCCCGCTCGCGATCGAGGGCCGCCCGTTCGGCGCCATCGCCCTGAGCTTCAGCACGCCCCACGAGTTCGACGAGGAGGAGCGGACCTTCATGCTCACCGCCGCGCAGCACGCGGCCCAGACCTTCGATCATGCTCGCGTCTACGAGGATCAGCGCCGTGCGGCGGAGCGGGTCACCTTCCTCGCGGCCGCCAGTGAGCTCCTGTCCGGCTCTCTCGATCCCGATACCACCCTGCAGAACCTCGCCAACCTGGCGATCGGCGGGCTCGGCGACTGGTGCGCCATCGATCTCGCGGACGAAGAGGAGGGGCTGCGGAACGTCGCAACCGCCCACGTCGACCCCGACCTGGTCCGGCTGGCGAGCGAGTTTCGCGAGCGCTACCCAGTCGACCCCGATGCCCCGACGGGCGCGCCCAACGTGATCCGGACCGGCAAGTCCGAGCTCTACGAGGAGATCCCTGACGAGCTGCTCGTCGAGGCCGCCGAGGACGAGGAGCACCTGAAGGTGATGCGCGAGATCGGACTCGTCTCGGGCATGGTCGTCCCCCTCGGGGCGCGCGGCCGGGTGCTGGGCGCGATCACCTTCGTGTCGTCCTCGCCGGACCGCCTCTTCGACCAGACGGACCTCGAGCTGGCCGAAGACCTCGCGCGGCGCGCCGGCCTCGCCGTCGACAACGCCATGCTGTTCCGCCACGAGCACGACGCGGCGGTCACCCTCCAGCGCTCGCTGCTGCCCGAGTCACTTCCCGAGTTGCCCGGGGTGCAGTTCGCGGCGCGCTACCTGCCGGCCGCGCCAGGACTGGAGGTCGGTGGCGACTGGTACGACGTCACGACGCTCGGGGACGATCGGGCGGCGATGACCATCGGGGACATCGCAGGGCGCGGCGTGAATGCCGCCGCGGTCATGGGGCACGTGTCCGGAGTGGTTCGCGCATTCGTGCTCGACGGGAAGGCGCCGGACGAGGTGGTGCAGCGCACGAACCGGGTGATGCGCGAGGCGGCGCAGCCACAGATGGCGACCGCCGTGCAGCTGGAGCTCGACCTCGAGTCGGGCCACCTGGACTATGTGCGGGCTGGGCACCCGCCCGCCCTGCTCCGGCTCCCCGACGGAACGGTCGAGAAGCTGGCGGGCAAGGGCACGCAGCCGCTCGGTGTCTTCGACGACCTCGAGTGCCGGACTCACCGCGTGGGCTTCCCGCCGGGAAGCCTCCTCCTCCTCTACACCGACGGGCTGATCGAGCGCAGCGACCGCGACTTCGACGAGGAGCTGGAGAACCTCGCCGAGGCCGTCTCGCAGGGCCCCGCCGATGCCGAGGGTTGCCTGAAGACGCTCGCGGAGCGCTTCAGCCCCGAGACGATCCCCGACGACGTCGCGATGCTCGCGGTCTCGCGGAGCTAGCTCAGCCGCCGCTAGGCGGTTAGCCAGCGCTTCGCGTTCTCGACCATCATCGTCTGGAGCTGCTCGTCGGTCATCCCCGCCTCGCTCAGGGCCGGGATCACCTGATCGTGCACCAGCGTCATGCTCCAGTCCTTCGCCGCGCCCGACTCCATCAGCTGCTTCCCAACCTCGGGCGGATACCAGTCAAGCGTCGCGCAGAAGTCCTGGGACAGGAACATGCGATCCGCATAGCCGCGCTCCAGCAGCGCCGTGACGGTCGCGTTGCGCTGCTCCATGGGCAGGAAGATCTCCAGCCCGTAGCGGTCCATCCCGATATAGACGCCCTTGTCGAGCAGCCGCTCGATGTAGTCGAGGTCGTCCGTGTCCCCGGTATGGGCGATCTGCACCTTCGACAGGTCGACTCCCTCCTCCTCGAAGACCTCGACTTGGCGCGGCCCGGTCTCTGAGGCCGGGCGCGAGTGAGCCATGATCGGGGCGCCGGTGCGCACGCTCGCGCGTGCGATCGCGCGGTGCACCTTCTCGACGTTCGGCGTGACCCCGGGCTCGTCGGCGGCGCACTTCAGGAACGCGGCCTTGATGTCCGTTCCCTGAATCCCCTCCTCGACGTCGTGGACGAAGAGGTCCGCCATTGCGTCCTCGTCGCGGAACATGAAGTAGGGCGGCAGGTAGTCGTACGTGTAGATGCCCGTGCAGGGCACGACCTGGAGGCCGGTCTCCTCGGCCACCCGGCGCGAGAACCGCACATCCCGCCCGCCGAACATCGCCGTCGGCTCGCCGATGGTCTTGACGCCTCGTTCGACCGCCGCGCTCGCGGCCTCGACCGCCGCCTGGTAAGCGCCGTCGTCGTCGACGGTGACCGGTGGCTCTGACTCCTTGACCGTGCCCGCGTGGGGCCACTCGGCCAGCACCGCCTCGTCGCGGAAGACCAGGTGCTCGTGGATGAGGGTCGTGCCGAGCTCCTCGGCATCGATCGCCCCAGTCACGGTTGCTACATCGGCCACGCCCGTACTCTATGCGCCGTGCCGCGCAGCTGGATCGTCGCGATGACCATTCTCGTCATCTGCCTGCTGGCGTCCATTGTGATCGCCCTCGTTCACCTTTTCTGACCGGCGAAAACGCGCATGGGGACGGGATAGGATGCCCCACAAGTCACGCGACACGAAGGGGGATGGCTTGTTCGATCGCATAGTGGTTGGAACCGACGGCTCAGACACTGCGGGCGAGGCGGTCCGACAGGCGGTCGGGCTGGCGAAGCTCTCCGGTGGCAAGCTCGCCGTCGTGGCTGCGTTCGAGCCCGTTCCCCAGACCAGGGTGCGCGAGGAGAAGGCGGAGCTGCCGGGCGACGTCGCCCACGCCGTCGGGCCGCGCGAGGACGTGAACGTGATCCTCGACTCCGCCGTGGGACAGGCCAAGCAGGAGGGCGTCGACGCGGAGCCCTATCCGCGAGAGGGTGACCCGGCCGACGCGATCCTCGACGTAGCGGAGGAGAGCAATGCCGACCTGATCGTGGTCGGGAACAAGGGGATGACCGGGGCGAAGCGGTTCCTGCTCGGCAGCGTGCCGAACAAGGTCTCCCACCACGCCCCGTGCGGTGTGTTCATCGTTCGCACGACCTAGACGACCTAGACGACCGATTCCCACCCCCCGCGCACCCGGATGATCCGCCCGGCGCTGCGCATTTCTGCGTCCTCGGGCTTGCCCTTGCCGCCAGCAAGGGCTGCGCCCTGCGTCCTTGAACTGCTTGGCCGGACGAATCCCCGGGCACACGCGGGCTGCGGATTCGGTCGTCTAGCCGGTCAGGTGCCGCAGGGCGTGCGCGGGCTGATCGCCCGCGAGGCGTCGAGGAGCCCGTCGCCGTAGACGTCGTCTCGGCCGGGGGCGCCACGGTCGACGGCGGTGCTCTTGAGCCGACGGGCGATCCGTCTGGGGGACGGATGCTTGCCGCAGGCGCGCGAGGCGATCACGGTCGCCGCGACCCCGCTCACGTGTGCTGCGGACATCGAGGTGCCCTCCAGGCCGGTGATCCCGAACTTCGCGAAGTTGCCGTGCTTTGCGGCTCTCGGGAGAAGGCTGTATTGCCTGATCTCGTACCCCTGCGCCTTCGGCTGGCAGTGGAGGTCGGCGGTCACCCCAGGCGCCTTGTCCATCCCGCCCCCGGGGGCAACCAGGTCCAGGCCGGTCCCGTAGTTCGAGTAGTCCGCGTCGCATCCGCGGTAGGTCGAGGCGCCGACCGCGATCACACCCCGCGCGGCGGCCGGGTAGGAGACGCGCGACATGTCGTCGTTCCCGGCGGCCGCGACCACCGTCACGCCCTTGTGGGTTGCGTGCTGGATCGCGTGGCACACGCTGACGATCTGATCGCAGTGCTTGACGTCGGGGTCGAAGTCCAGGCTGAGATTGATCACATCAGCCCCGTGCGCGGTCGCGAACTCGATCCCCTTCGCAATGTCGCTTCCCTTGCCGACCTCATGGCGGTCGAGCACGCGGATCGGCATGACCTTCACGCCGTAGGCGATGCCGGTGAGGCCGAGGCCGTTGTCGGTGGCCTGCGCGATCGTGCTCGTGACGTGAGTACCGTGGCCCTGGCGATCGAGCGGCAGGCTGTCGCCGTCCACGAAGTCCTTCGGGTGGACGAAGTGCTTCGTGCGCGGCAGGTCGGGGTCGCGGCGGAAGCGCTTGCCCTTGTTCCGGTACGCGATGCCCGTGTCGAGGACGGCGACGGTGACGCCCTTGGCGCCGGGATGGCCGTCCGCGATCAGGCGCTGCCATCCCCCGGGCATTCCGATCCCGCCGATCACTCGAGTGGGCGAGAGGAAGTTCCACTGGTCCCGGTACCAATGCCCTCGCCCGCCCGGGCCGGGGTCGTCCGGCCAGAACGTGGCGGCGTGCACCAGGTAGTCGGGACGCGCGTAGCCCACCGCCCGGTCGCTCCGGAGGCCGGAGAGGGTGTCGGAGACGGACTCGCCGGCCGGGACGCTCACCCGCTGCTCGCCGGGCTCCCCGCGGTAATGGACCAGGACCTCGTCGGAGGCGGTCGAGCGCTGTGCGGCCGCTGCGCGGGCAGGCGCCGCCCAAGCGGCGAGCAGGCCGCCTGCCAGAGCCAGGAACGCGAGTAGGAGAACAGTGCCTGCCCCGCGTGCCCTCCTCAAGGACAGGACCGAAGACGTCACCATGGTGTGGATAGCTTGTAACACGGCTCACGGTTGAAAAGTTGCCCGATACTGCTGCGCGGATGTTGGACGAGGACGGATTTACGAGCGCCGATACGAGCCTGATGCGGCTCGCACTGGACGAGGCGGAGCGGGCCGCCACGCACGGCGACGCGCCCATCGGGGCGGTGGTCGCCCGGGACGGCGACGTGCTCGCGTCGGCCGGTAACGAGCGCGAGCTGCGGTTGGATCCGACGGCCCACGCCGAGGTCCTGGCGCTCCGGGCGGCCGCCGAGCGGCTCGGAGGCTGGCGCCTGCCGGAGACGACGCTGTACGTGACCCTCGAGCCGTGTGCGATGTGCGCCGGCGCGATCGTCCTCGCCCGGGTCCCGCACGTCGTCTACGGGACCGCCGACCCGAAGGCGGGGGCGGCGGGCAGCGTGCTGGACGTGCTCGGAGAGGCTCGCCTCAACCACCGACCGCGAGTGGACGGCGGCCTGCTGGCGGCCGAGTCGGCGGCGCTGCTCGAGGCCTTCTTCAAGGCTCGGCGCTAGGCAGTCCGTGTGGCCGCCCTGAGCCGGTCCGAGTAGCGCACCGGGTACGCGGCGCCGCCCTCCGGGCGCCGCAGCTCCTCCGGGAGCGAGGCGAGCTGGGCCGCCGCGCGCTCGCGGATCTGCTCCAGCGACTCGGGGGCGATGGCCTCGCCGCCGCGCATCGCCGGGCGCAGCAGCCGCTCGCCGTCCAGGTCCTCGTCATCGGCGCCGATGACGTCGCCGGTGATCGTCCCGACTGACGAGGCCCTGAAGACCTGCTTGGCGCCGGGCACCGTGGCCTTGTCGGCCGACCGCTTCCACACGCCGTGCCACTCGCCGTCGCGCCGGGTTGCGACCAGCTTGTAGACGCCGTTCACCACCGGGGAGTCGCGACTCGTGCCGAGGTCCGTGCCCACTCCCCAGAGGTCGATCGGGGCGCCGGCCGCAACCAGGTCGCCGATCCGCCCCTCGTGCAGGTCTCCGCTCGCGGCGATGCTGGTGTCCTCCATGCCGGCCTCGTCCAGCAGCTCGCGCGCGGCTCGGGACAGGGTGAGCAGGTCGCCCGAGTCGAGCCGGATGCCCGCGAGCCCGACGCCCGAGTCGCGCGCGGCCGCGATCGCGTTGCGCACGCCCTGGAGCGTGTCGTAGGTGTCGACCAGCAGCACCGTCCCGCTGGGGAAGCTCCGGATGAAAGAGCGGAATGCCTCCTCCTCGCTGTCGAAGGCGAGCACGTAGGAGTGGGCCATCGTCCCGACTGGCCGCAGCCCGTACCGCATCGCGGCGGCCACGTTCGAGGTGCCGCCGCAGCCGGCCACGGCCGCTGACCTCGCCACCTTCATCGCCGCGTCGACGCCGTGGTCTCGGCGCGGGGAGAAGTCGAGGACGCGATCTCCCGTGCCCGGTTCGCCCCCGCCTGCGGCGAGGACGATGCGGGCCGCCTTGGTGGCGATCATCGTCTGGAAGTTGATCTGGTTGAGCAGGACCGTCTCGATCAGCTGGGCCTCGATCAGGGGCGCCGTGACGCGAAGGAGCGGCTCGTTGGCGAACGTCACCGTTCCCTCCTGGATCGCCTCGACGTCGCCGGTGAACCGGAAGCCGCCGAGGTAGTCCAGGAACTCCTCGTCGAACAGCCCGAGCGAGCGCAGGTACAAAAGCTCGCGCTCCCCGTACCGGAGCTCGCGCAAAAGCTCCAGCGTCGGCCCGAGCCCGGCGGCAAGAAGCCAGTCTCGCCGCGGAGGCAGGCGCCGCGGGAAGAGTTCGAACACCGCTTCGTGGTTCAGCCCACGGGCGAGATAGCCCGCCGACATCGTGAGCTCGTAAAGGTCGACGAGGAGCGCGACGCCGGCCGGGTCGAGGAGACCGGGGTCGTTCGAGCGCGCCTTGTCCATGACGTATTCCTACCGAACAACTGACCGCGGCTCCGCCGCCTGACGACACAGGCTGCTGCGTCGACAAAGTCGCCGCACTTATATAAGGGCAGGGGCCGTCCGTGGCCCTCGATCGCCGCGCGAGGCGGACGCGCGGCGAGAGTGGGTCGTGGGCCCCGGCCCCGGGTGGGCCGCGGCGCTACGCCCCGATGTGAGCGCCCAGCAGTGCGAGCAGCGCGGCTACTGCGACGATCGATCCCACCAGACCGCCGGCAACCCAGCCGGCGATCTCGGCGCTTCGACCGACCCCACGTGGCTCGAACAGACTGAGCAGTCGCTCTGTCATCGAGAACCTCTCTTTCTCGGGCCTACGGGGTTAGCTGTCGGGCTCGCGCTGAAAGAGTTGCGCTACGGAATCAGTTCCGATTCGCCCCCGGACCCTGATCGGGTCCCCTTCGGTTCCCCCGCTCCCTCCGTCTGGGACGAAGGGATTCGGCAGGTGTTCTCTACGAGTGGGCACACTAATGGGCGGCGCCGACGTCAGCATCGTGTCTTTCGGCACGTTCGCCGCCGCCGGCGAGGTGTAGGGTCGCCGTGGTCGGGAATGCGGGGCAAACACGCCGCACAGAGGACGAATGCACGTCGGCGGTCGGTCGCCGCCATGGGAGTGCTGCTCGTTGCGCTCGGCGCCCTCGCGATCTCGCCGGCGGCGTCGGCGGGCAGGCAGAGAGCCGAGATCATCGTCCACCCCGGCGACGGCCTGCGAACCGTTCACCCCGGCCTTTTCGGCGTCAACCACCGCTATCCGTACGAGGGGTTCGGGATGTGGGACCCCGCGATCAACAACGCCTACCCCCGGTTCGACCATCGCTTCTCGGCCGCGGGCTTCACCGCGATGCGGTTCCCGGGGGGCTCGGTCGCCAACACCTACCACTGGAAGCGAGCCATCGGCCCGCTCTCCCACCGGGGCCTCAACGTGCACGGCCACACCGGCGGGCCGCTGACGAACGGGTTCGGCCCCGACGAGTTTGGGTCGTTCGTGAGCAGCCGCGGCCTCCAGGCCATGATGCTGGCCAACTTCGCCACCGGGACGGCGCAGGAGGCGGCCGATTGGGTGGAGTACATGAACGCCCCGGCCGGTACCAACCCCAACGGGGGGGTTGCGTGGGCCAGCGTGCGCGCCCAGAACGGTCACCGGGCGCCGTATCACGTCCAGAACTGGGAGATCGGCAACGAGCTCTACCAGCCGGGCCAGTCCTACTGGATGGGCGCCGGCTCACTGGCCGAGCGCACCAGGAAGTACATATTCGGCGGCTCCACCTCGTTCAAGGACCAGCGCGTCGGCAAGCCCTGGGATCACTCACGGTCGGCCGCCGTCAGCGACGGCTCGGCCGACCAGCGGTTTCAGGTTTGGTATCCGCCGGCGCGTCCCGACAAGCCGTTTGAGATCACGGTCGACGATGAGGGCTGGACCCGGGTACAAGATCTCTCCAACGCACCGGCGAGCGCCAAGGTGTACGAGCTCGACCCGGCGACCGGAGAGATCACATTCGGCGACGGGGTCCACGGCGCGATCCCGCCGTCCGACAGCGTGGTCCGCGCGAGCTATGAGTCAGGGCCGCACGACGGCTTCGTCGACTACTACAGCGCGATGAAGGCGGCCGACCCGACGATCCAGGTCGGCAGCTGCTTCTGGAACGGGCCCTTCCTCTCGATGATGGGCACCAAGCACCCGTACGACTTCGTGGTCAAGCACCTCTACAGCCACCTGCCGCCTCGGGGCCATCACAGCGTGAAGCAGTTCCACGACGGGATCATGTCGATCGCGGGCAAGCGCGCGAACGAGGTGATTCCCCTGCGGCACGCCATCAACCGCCACGCCGGGGCCAAAGGCAAGTCGATCGGAATCGTCGTCTCGGAGTACGGGATGTCGTTCGGCCACCGCAAGGGCCCGACGCAGAACTACCTCGGCTCGATGGACCAGGCCATCTACAGCGCGCTCGAGCTGCAGCGCTGGATGCAGCTCGGAATCCCCCTGGCCGGCAAGCAGGCGCTGACGTACTACAAGCCGAAGGGCGCGCCTGTCGGAGCCACGTCGCTCGGCCCTCCCGAGCAGGCGCTCATCGGCCCGAAGCCGAGGTACGTCATGACCGCGACGGCCCGGGCCTACCGCCTCCTGACGCCGAATGCGGGCAACGAGCTGGTTCGCTCCGGCGTCCGGCGAAATCCGTCGCGTCACATCTACACGGGCAAGGACCTGAAGATGCTGAGCGCCGTGGCCACCAAGACGTCGAGCGGCGCGCTGTATCTGACGATCGTCAACAAGGCCCGCGCGTGGCGCGTTCCCGCCAAAGTCAAGGTCCTCGGCAAACGGATCCGATCGGCGGTCACCAAGGAGCTGGTCGGGCCGAGCTACCTCTCCTACAACAGCTACCACCACCCGGGCCGGGTCTCGATCCGGACCCACAAGCAGTGGGTCAAGTCCCGCACGATGAGGCTGAAGGTCCCGGCACACTCGGTCATGACCCTGAAGCTCCGGCGTTAGAGCAATCTGCGGGCGGTTGCGGCGTCTGCACACCTGGGCGACTAGCGGAGAGGGTGGGATTCGAACCCACGAGGCGGTTTAACCCGCCCACACGATTTCCAGTCGTGCACCTTAAGCCGCTCGGTCACCTCTCCGGGGAGGGTGAAGATAGCGAGCGCGGGTGAGTCTCAGGCGGCGATCGGTTCGCCGCTGCGGTCCCCGGCCGGGACCCGCTCGAACGTCAGCGCCCCGTCCTCGAGCTCGCCGCGGCGAACGTCGAGGATGTCGCGGGCGTAGTTCTGGTGCAGGC
>DASQCL010000182.1:0-2785 GCA_035634715.1 Solirubrobacterales bacterium | reverse complement strand
TGAGTCCGACAATCGTCCGGGCGACATGTGACCAGTTAGTCACCTATACTGTCGTCCATGGACGAGGTGTTCAGGGCGCTCGCCGATCCGACCCGCAGAGGTCTCCTGGACCGGTTGCACGAGCGCGACGGGCAGACGCTCAAGGAGCTCGAGTCAGAACTCCCGATGACCCGGTTCGGCGTCATGAAGCACCTGCGGGTGCTCGAGGAGGCGAGTCTCGTAACGACGAGGCGCCGTGGCAGGGAGAAGCTCCATTTCCTGAACCCCGTCCCGATCAGGCTCATCCACGACCGGTGGGTAAGCAAATACGCCGAGCCCTGGGCCGCTGCGCTCAGCGAGCTCAAGCACGACCTCGAAGAGGAGGAATGATGGACAGGTACCTGGTGGTTGACGGAGCGGGCACGATGTCCGTGTTCGAGATCTACATCAAGACCACGCCCGAGCGCCTTTGGGAGGCGATCACCGACCCGGAGATGAGGGCCAAGTACAGCTTCGGGGTCCGCACGGACTCGGACTGGAGCGAGGGCTCGCCGTATGTGTCCGGGGTGCCGGGCGTCGTCGACATCGCCGAGGGCGAGAACGTCGAGGTGGACCCGCCCCGGCGGCTGGTCCAGTCGATGACCGCGCTCTGGAGCGATGACGTGAAGGCGGTCGGGACCTCCCGGGTCACGTGGGAGATCGAGCCGGTCGGCACCTCGTGCCGGCTTACGGTCACCCACGACCAGCTGCCGGCCGACGCCAACTCGGAGGTCTACGGCGGCTGGACGATGATCCTCTCCGGGCTGAAGACGCTCCTGGAGACCGGTGAGACCCTGGACACACCCGGCTCTCTCCGCTACGCGGGGTCTTCGGCGTAAGCCGGGCGGCGACTTTGTCGCCGCAGCAGCATGTGTCGTTAGGCGGCGTGGCCGCCGTTAGTGATCCCGGCTGATCACGAGCTTGGAGCGGTGGCCGGCGACCGCCTCGGGAGCGTCCTCCCAGTCCGCGGTCTCGCCGGTCACCAGCTCCGGCTTGAACTTCCCCGCGCGAACCAGCTCCATCAGCGGCTCCATCGCGGGCCGGGCGTGGACGCGCCCGGTGTGGAACCGGATCCCCTTCGTGTACATCTCGAGCAGGGGCACCGGCGTCGTGTCCGCGAAGTAGATGCCGATGCTCGTGCAGATGCCCTCCGGCTCGGTTGAGCGCAGGGCACAGGCGAGCCCGTCGACGTCCCCGCTGGCGTCGACCACGATCGGATAGTGCCCCGCCCGCTTGGGAAAGTCGGTGTCGAGCAGGTTCGCCCCGACCGAGTCGGCACGGTCCCGCAGGTAGGAGCTCCCGCCGACCATGTCCACGCGCTCCGCGCCGAGTGCCAGGGCGATCGAGACGGCGTAGAGGGCGATGGAGGCACCGCTCGCGGCGATCAGGACGGGCGACCCCGGCCGCTCGTCGAGATGCGGCCCGACCGTGCGCCATGCGTCGGGGATGTTGTCCGACAGGCTCGCGACGGAGGCCGGCGCGACGTCGCCGGGAACCGGAACGAGCATCGCGTCGGCGAACGGCACGCGGGCCGCGTCGCTCAGGAACCCCCCGTAGTTGGTTCCCATCGGCAGCCCGTACATCGCCATGCGCTCCACGCGCTCGCAGTTCCCCGTGTACCCGCGCCGGCAGGTCTCGCACTCGCCGCAGGAGATCTGGAACGGGACGCTGACGAGGTCGCCCGGCCGGACGCTCTCAACGGCGTCGCCGACATCGAGCACCTCCGCGACGCACTCGTGGCCGAACGGGAACGGCTCGGAGACCGGAGCCAGCCCCGCCACCAGGAGGCGGTCGAGATCGCACGTGGCGACCGAGAGCGGCCGCACGAGCGCCTCGCCGTCCCCCTGGAGCCGGGGCTCGTCGGCATCGCGCCACTCGAGGTGGCCCTTGCCGATGAAGGCGAGCTCCCTCAAGCGGGCTGCTCGACCTTCTCCCGCTCGGCAGCAGCCATCTCGCGGAGCTGCGCGAAGTGCACGATCTCGCCGGCCGCCGCCCACGAGCCCTCGTCGATCTCGCGGCACATGACCCACACGCGGAGCTTGGCGTCCTCGCCCCAGCCGGTGGCGTCTAGGACGAGCTTCGTCACCTCCTCGGCAAGGCCTGCCCGCCTGCGCTCGCTCAGGGCGCCATGCGGTGTGGTGACCTCGACTATCGCCTGCGACTCGGTGGCCTGGCCGTCGGCCGTGTGCATCGCATCGGCGGGAAGCTCGTGCAGATGGGTCCAGGAGATCGAGCGGAAGAAGGAGGAGTCGGGAGCACCCTCCCATCGCAGAAGCGCCGCCGCGAGCTCGCCGGGGAGCTTGGATCTCGCCTCGGGCGTGAGGGCGTCGTCGGGCAGCGTCAGGTCGATCTTGGGCATGTCCTTCTCCTTCGTCGGTGGTTGTGCACTTTGGGTCCAGAACCCGGACGCAACCCTATAGCGTTCGGATTCCGAATGCAAGACAAGTATCATTTTCCGGAATGCGCGCCGCTCAGCTGGCCGAGGAGAACTGCTCGATCGCGCGCCCGGCATCGCTGCTGGGCGATCGCTGGACGCTGGTGATCCTGAGGCAGGCGTTCTCGGGGATCAAGCGCTACGAGGACTTCCAGACCAGCCTCGGCATCTCGCGCTCGCTCCTCTCCGACCGCCTCGGCAAGCTTGTCGACGCGGGGATCCTGCGCCGCGAGCCCTACAAGGACGCGATCCGCACGCGGGAGCGCTATCGCCTGACCGAGATGGGCCTCGACCTCTATCCGGTGCTGATGGCTCTCCGCGAGTGGGGCGACC
>DASQCL010000181.1:0-13090 GCA_035634715.1 Solirubrobacterales bacterium | reverse complement strand
TCCTCGTGCTGCCCAATTCGCCGAACGTGATCCTGGCGGCCCAGGAGGCGGCCAAGCTCTCGGAGAAACCAGCCCGCGTGGTTCGCAGCCGCTCGCAGCAGGCGGCCCTGGCGGCGCTCGTCGAGCTGGTTCCCGACGAGGACGCCGCGACCAACGCCGAGAGCCTCGAGGCCGCGTTGGCCGAGATCCGCTCGGGCGCGGTGGCGCCGGCCGCGCGGGACGACGCCCAGGGGCGCTTCGTCCGCGGGGACGCGGTGGGCTTCGCCGAGGAAGCCGTTGTCGCCTGGGGCGGCGCCGGGTCGACGCTCTCGGCGACGATCGAGCGCGTCGCCGAGGATGCTGAGATCGTCACGGTGATAGCGGGAGACGGAGCCCCGATCCCGCTCAACCAGCTCCCGCTGGAGCTGCCGGACGGGCTCGAGCTGGAGCTCCAGCACGGCGGCCAGCCCAACTACTGGTGGCTGATCGCCGCGCAGTGACACCGGTGGACGAGGCCGGATAGGTTTGTCCACATGAGTGCCTCGAAACCGCTCCTGTGGCACATCTGGATCTCGCACTACAGCGAGAAGGCGCGCTGGGCCCTCGACTTCAAGCGGGTTCCGCACCGGCGGCGTGCGATGCCCGGCGGATTTCACATGATCGCTGCCCTGGCGCTGACCCACGGCGAGGTCTACACCTTCCCCATCCTGGAGCTCGACGGCGAGGTGATCAGCGACTCGACGGAGATCATCGGCGCTCTCGAGCGGCGCCATCCGGAGCCTTCGCTCTACCCCGAGGACCCGGTCGAGCGCCGCCGGGCTCTCGACCTGGAGGACTACTTCGACGAGGAGCTGGGTCCACCGCTCCGGCTGTTGGGCTTCCACGAGATGGTCCGCGATCCCGAACGCCTCAGCGCGCTCATGGACCCGTTCCTCCCGCCGCCGGCCCGCGGTAGCCAGGTGGCGCGTGACCTGGCGGCCCGGTTCTCGTCGGCGTTCACGGGGGTTCGCTACGGGGTCAGGAACGAGGAGCGCGCCGAGCAGGCGAGGCGCGAGGTGGTGGCGGCCCTCGACCGCCTGGAGGCGGAGTTGAATGGGAACGAATTCCTCGTCGGCGACCGGTTCAGCGTCGCCGATCTCACTGCCGCGGCGCTCTTCTATCCCCTCGTACTGCCGCGGCAGGGCCCCGAGCTCGGCGATCCGCCCGACGGCTTCCAGCGCTTCCGGGAGCCGCTCGAGGACCGGCGCGGCTACCAGTGGGTCGCGGAGATGTTCCGCGCGTATCGGCTGCCCGCAAGAGCAGACGCGGCCGTCCCTGCTTAACCCGCCGCGCGTATCTCCACGATCGCCTCGACCTCGACCGGGACGTCGAAGGGGAGCTCGGACGCGCCGATCGCCGAGCGCGCGTGATTGCCGGCCTCTCCCCACACGTCGAGTATCAGCTCCGAGAAGCCATTGATCACCGCGGGAGTCTTGCTGAAGCCGGGCGAGCAGTTGACGAGCCCGAGTGCCTTCACCCACCCCGTGACCCGGTCCAGATCGCCCAGCTCCTGCTTCAGCGATGCGAAGATCGAGAGGCCGGTGAGGCGGGCGGCCTCGTGGGCCTCCTCGACCGACACGTCGGTGTCGACCTTTCCCTGCACGAGGACCTCCTCGCCGTCCATGGGCAGATGGCCCGAGACATAGGCGAGCCCGTCACAGACGCGAACGAGCTCGAAGGCAAACTTGACCCCCGGCGGCGGCGCGAAGGGCCGCGGGAGCGTCAGCCCGAGCTCGCTCAGCCTGTCCTCGATGGCGCCCACGGGCGAACCATAGCCAGGCGGCTCCCACGGTTCCGGCCTCGCCCGGTCCTAGCCTTGAGACGATGAGCAAGACCATGGCGCCGCCGCGCGACGAGGGGACCGAGACCGATCCCGCCCCGCCCACCGCGTTCGCCACGGGCTTCGCGCAGGACCGCGACGAGCTGCGCGCGGCGGACCTCCGCTCGGCGCCCCGGCCGAGTCTCCTGACCGCGAGCGTCCAGACGCTGAAGGGCGCGGGGCCCAAGCTGGCGGCCGCGGCCGCGGACATGGACCTGGGCTCCGTGGGCGACATCCTCCTGCACATTCCGCACTCCTACCGGGACCGGGCTGAGCCGCGAAAGCTCGCTGAGCTGCGGATCGGCGAGGAGGCGACGGTCGAGGTGGACGTGCGCTCGGCCCGCGTGCGGCCCACGCGTCGCCGCGGCCTCGTGATCGTGGAGGCGACGGTTGCCGACGACTCCGGGCCGGCGAAGGCCGTCTGGTTCAACCAGGCCTGGCTCGTCGACCGCCTCACCGAGGGCACGCGGCTGCTCCTGTTCGGCAAGCTCGACCGCTCCGGCTTTCGCGTGGAGGCCCACGAGGTGCTCGGCGCGGGCGGCCCCGCCACAGGAATCCACACGACCGGGATCGTGCCCGTCCATCCAGCATCTGAACGGCTGCGCGCGCAGCGGCTTCGCGAGTGGGCCTGGCAGGCCCGGCCGCTCGCTTGCTGTGCGATCGAGCCGCTTCCGGCCGAGCTCCGCGCCCGCCGCGGCCTGGCGTCGGCGGCGGACGCGTTGACCGCCGCCCATTTTCCGGAGAGCCTCGACGAGGCGGAGGAGGCCAGGCGGCGCCTCGCCTTCGAGGAGCTGTTCCTGCATCAGGTCGCGCTCGCGGCGCGCCGCTCCGAGCGCCGGGCGAGTCACCCGGGCATCGCCCTGACGGGCCCCGGCGAGCTGGAGGAGCGTTGGCTCGCCTCACTGCCGTTCGAGCTCACCCGCGACCAGCGGGCGGCGATCGGCGACATCGACGCCGACCTCGCCGCTGAGCGGCCCATGCAGCGCCTGCTGATGGGAGAGGTCGGATCGGGCAAGACGGTGCTCGCGCTCTACGCGATGCTCCGCGCGGTCGAGGCCGGCTACCAGGCTGCGCTCATGGCGCCGACCGAGACGCTGGCCGAGCAGCACGCCGCCACGCTCAACGCGCTGCTCGTCGACGAGTCGGTCCCGTTCACCCTCCTAACCAGCGCGACGCCCGCCGCTCGGCGGCGCGAGGCGCTGGGGCAGCTTGCCTCAGGGGAGCTCGCGATGGTCGTCGGCACGCATGCCCTGATCGAGCCCGACGTCGAGTTCGGGCGCCTCGCCGTCTGCGTCGTCGACGAGCAGCACCGCTTCGGCGTGCGCCAGCGTGCGGCGCTGGACGGGAAGGGGCCCGGGGGCAGCGCCCCGCATGCGCTCCACATGACCGCCACGCCGATCCCGCGGACGCTCTCCCTGACCGCGTACGGGGACCTCGACGCCACGGTCCTCCGTGAGCTGCCCGCCGGCCGAAAGCCCGTGGACACCTGGGTCGTGGGGGAGGAGAGGCGGCCAGGCGCCTACGGATACGTCCGCGACCGGCTGCGCGAGGGCCGGCAGGCCTACGTCGTCTGTCCGCTCGTCGAGGGGTCGCAGACAATGGAGGCGAAGGCGGCCACCGAGGAGGCGAAGCGGCTCGCCTCGACGGAGTTCGCCGACTTCGACGTCGGGCTCCTGCACGGCCAGATGCCCGCGCGGGAGAAGCAGGCGGCGATGGAGGCGTTCGCCTCCGGCCGCACCGACGTGCTCGTGGCAACCAGCGTGATCGAGGTCGGGATCGACGTCGCGAACGCGACCGTGATGCTGATCGAGGGCGCCGAGCGCTACGGCCTCTCACAGCTCCACCAGCTGCGCGGGCGGGTCGGCCGCGGCGAGCACGCCTCGCAGTGCATCCTGTTCGCCGACCCGGCTTCGGAGCTCGCGGGGCGCCGCCTGGAGGCGATCGCCTCAGAGCGCGACGGCTTCAAGCTCGCGGAGGTCGACCTGTCGCTGCGGGGCGAGGGGGAGATCCTCGGAACGCGGCAGCACGGCCTGCCACGGTTCCGGGTCGCGGTGCTCCCGGACGATGTCGCAATGCTCACCGAGGCGCGCCGCGAGGTGATCGCGTTGCTCGATCGCCACGGATCCCTGGACGTTCCCGAGCTCGGGCCGCTGCTCGACGCCGCGCGGCGCCGGTTCGGCGACGAGGCGATCGCGCCTTGAGGGTCGTCGCCGGTGAGCTGGGGGGCCGCCGGCTCCAGAGCCCGCCGCGTCGCTCGGCCGCGGTACGCCCGACCGCGGACCGCGTCCGGGAGGCGCTCTTCTCGATCCTGGGCGACGTGGAGGGCACAGCCGTCCTCGACCTCTACTGCGGGACAGGGGCTCTGGGGATCGAGGCGGTCTCGCGGGGCGCCGCCGGCGCGGTCCTGGTGGACACCCACACCGCGCTGGCGTACCGCAACGTCTCGGAGCTCGGGCTTGGCGATCGCTGCGAGGTGGTCCGCTCGGACGCCCGCGCCTACCTGCGGCGAGCGCGACGCGCATTCGACCTGATCTTCTGCGACCCGCCCTATAGACTCGCCGACCGTCTTGAGGGGGAACTCGACTCAATCATCGGCAGCCGGCTCGCCCCGGGCGGACGCTTGATCCTCGAGGGATCCGTGCGGCGGCCGCTGCGCCTCGACCTGCCGCTCGAGCAGGAGCGGCGCTACGGCGACACCCTCATCCGCATCCACACCGGAGGCGGGGCATGAGCAACGGCCGCATCGCCGTCTGCCCGGGCACCTACGACCCGGTCACCAACGGCCACCTGGACATCATCGGGCGGGCTGCGCGTGTCTTCGACCGCGTGGTGGTCGGCGTGGTCAACCAGCCCGTGCGCAAGCAGACGACTCTGTTCACGCCCGAGGAGCGCAAGGCGTTCCTCGAGGACGCCGTGGCTCAGAGCGGGGTCGACAACGTCGATGTGGTCGTGTTCTCGAACCTCGTGGTCGAGATGGCGCGTGAGCAGGGCGCCGGGGCGATCGTCAAGGGCCTGCGCGCGATCTCCGACTTCGAGTACGAGTTCGAGATGAACCAGCTGAACCGAAAGCTGGCGCCCGACATCGAGTCGGTCTACATCATCGCGTCGCCGAACTACAGCTTCCTCTCCTCGACGGGCGTGAAGGAGATGGCCACCTTCGGCGGTGACGTGTCAGACCTTGTCCCGGGTGGCGTGGCAGAGGCCCTGGCCGAACGCCTAAAGCGTTAGTCGACGGTTAGATTGGTGGGCAGGAGCTTGCAACTTGACGGCGAAATCGAGGCCGTCGGTCAACGTTTCCGCCGCTCCGCGTAAGCTTTCCGCACTTCCATGGACGTCCTGGTCCTAATCGACAAGCTCGACGACCTGATCCACAACGCGCGGCCAGTGCCGCTCACGGATCAGGTTCGCGTGGATCGTGAGGAGATCTACGACCTGCTCGATCAGATGCGGGCGACTATTCCCGAGGAGATCAAGCAGGCGCGTTGGATCGTCAAGGAACGGCAGGAGATGCTCGCGGAGGCCAAGCGCGAAGCCGAGCGCGTGGTCAAGGAGGCTCGCGATCAGCAGGCGCGTCTGATCTCCGACGAGGAGGTCTACAAGCAGGCCGAGCGCGCCGCTGAGGAGATCATCGAGGACGCGCGCGAGACGGAACGCCAGATCCGCCTCGGAGCGGAGGACTACGCCGACGAGATCCTCTCCACTCTCGAGGTGAACCTCGAGAAGTTCCTCGCCGCGGTCCGCCGCGGTCGCGATCGCCTCGCCGGCCGTCAAGAGGAAGAGCCGGCCGAGGTCGGCTAACCGCCTCGCCCGACCTCCCACTGCATAGAGCTCCCGCCGCCGGCGCCATCCGCCGTGCGTTGCCCGACGATGCGGAAGCGCTGGGCGACGCTCTGGCGCGGGCGTTCGCCGACGATCCGGGCTTCTCGCACGTTCTGCCCAATGAGCGCGACCGCACCGAGCGCCTGCGGGTCTTCTTCGAGACCGAGCTTCACTCCGTCGCGCTTCCGCGCGGGCTCGTGTGGACGACCGAGGAGCTCGTGGGCGCCGCGGTGTGGGGCGCTCCGGATGAGTGGCGCGTGCCGATCACCGCGAGCCTGCGCGAGGGCCCCGCGATGCTCCGCGCGTTCGGGAGCCGCCTTCCTCTGGCGCTCTGGTCGCGAATCCGCATGGACGCGAAGCACCCCAAGCGCCCGCCGCACTGGTACCTGGCGGTGATGGGCGTCGCTCCCGAGTGGCAGGGCAAGGGCCTCGGCACCGCGCTCATGCAGCCCGGCCTCGACGAGATCGACGCGGCGTCGCTCCCCGCCTACCTGGAATCGTCGACACCTCGCAGCCGCGCGCTGTACGAGCGCAACGGGTTCGAGGTCACCGGCGAGCTGAGCCTGCCGCGGGGCGGCCCGCCGGTCTGGCTGATGTGGCGCGACCCGAGGGCCGAGGGCTCGGCCGATTAGTGTCCGTCCGACCGACCGGAGGTGGAGAGATGGGCGACAGGTGGTTCAGCGACGACGAGCTGCGCGAGATGTCACGGCCGACGATGGAGCGTGCGATCGAGGCGATCGACGCCGGCGACCTCGAGCGGGCGAAGGCCCTCTGCGAGGCGATGAAGTGGGAGTCGCAGTTCATGCACGACCTGCTGGTGGACGGGGTCGCCGGGCTGATCTCGTTCGTCAAGGACAAGCTGGGTGACGAGGGGGTGGAGGAGGCGTGGAGCGACTCGCTCGAGCGCAGCTGGCGCAAGCCGGTCGAGAAGATCTCCGAGAGCGATCGCAAGCTGATCGCCGAGGCCCTCGCCGCCACCTGGCGCGCGCACTCCACCAGCGGCGTCGGCCCGCGGCCGGGGGCGTTCGAGATCTCCGAGGACGACGAGAAGCTCACCTTCACCATGAACCCGTGCGGATCGGGCCAGCGACTGTGGCGAAACCACCGCTACGGGCCCGAGGGCTTCGGCGTGACCGACGAGGCGCACGACTGGAGCTACGGTCGCGAGGGCTTCCCCCTGTACTGCACGCACTGCGCGTTCATGAACGAGACGCTTCCGATCAGGTGGATCGGCTATCCGGTCTATCCGTCGGACCCGCCCAAGGACTTCGACCGGGATCCGTGCACCTGGTACTGGTACAAGGACCCGGCGGACATCCCGGACCGCCACTGGGCGCGGTACGGGCTCGATCGTGACGCCGCCGGCTGAAGACGCGCTCTGTGCCGGCGTCCGCGAGCTGATCGCCGAGGGCACGGGCTCTGATCCAGGCGCGCTGAGGCTGTCGACCATTCCCGGGGGCGCGTCCCGGGAGACGTTCCTCGCCGAGTCCGACCGCGGCCGCTGGGTGCTCCGCCGCGATCCGGTGGGCGCGCAGGACTCGTTCGCGCCCCTCGAGACGGAGTTCCGAGTGGTCCAGACGGCGGCCGCGGCCGGAGTCCCGGTGGCGAGGGGGCTCGCGTTCGAACCGGCACGCGGGCGGTTGGAGAGCGCCGGCTTCGTGATGGACCACGTCGAGGGGACGTCGGTGGCGCCGCGCGTGCTGCGGCGGGAGGAGCTGGAGTCCGCCCGCTCCGCGCTGCCGGCCCAACTTGGGGAGGCGCTGGCCCGGATTCACTCGATCGACGCCCGGGCGATCGACGGCGTCGCCACCTCGGGTGGCGACCCGGCGCTCGCCGCCTGTGCGCTGTGGGAGGCCACGATCGACGAGATCGGCGAGCCGCTGCCGGCCGTAGAGGTCGGGCTCCGCTGGCTGCGTCTCAACCCGCCGCCCCCGTCGCCGCGGGAGTGTCTCGTCCACGGCGACTTCCGGCTCGGCAACCTGATCGTCGACGAGTCCGGCCTTGCGGCGGTGATCGACTGGGAGCTGTGCCATTCGGGCGATCCGGCCGAGGACATCGGCTGGGTGTGTGTCAGGTCGTGGCGGTTCGGCAACGACGATCTCCCCGTCGCCGGTGTGGGAGCGCTGGACGAGCTGCTCGCCGCCTACGAGGCGGCCGGGGGCGAGCCGCCCTCGATGGAGCGGATCCGGTGGTGGGAGGCGATGGGCAACGTCAAGTGGGCGGTCATCTGCGCCCGCCAGGCGCACGATCACCTGACCGGATCGCGGCCGTCGGCGGAGCTTGCATCGCTCGGAAGGCGAATCAGCGAACCCGAATGGGACCTGCTGGAATTACTGCCGGCTGCCTCCTGCGCTTCGCGTCCGGAGGCACCCGGGTCTGAACAAGGACGGCGGGCCTGATGCAGGATCGCCCGACGGCGCCCGAGCTGCTCGACGCCATGGCGGCGGATCTCTACTCCGAGGTCCGCGAGTGGGTGCCGCGCGAGCGGCGGTTCCGGGTGCTCGTGCTCGCCAATCTGTGCGCGGTCATCGCGCGCGAGCTTCGCGCCGGGGAGGAGCCGTCGCGGCAGGACCTCGAGCTGTTCACCGCTCTGAGCGGCTCGCCCGCCGACGACGCGCGCGAGGCAGCCGCGACACTGGCCGCGGCGATCCGGCGCGGCGAGCTGGACGAGACGCTTCCGGAGGCGATCGGCCGCCTGCGCGAGCACGTCGCGCGCAAGCTCGAGGTCGCTCGTCCCGGGTACGCGGTCAGCGCTGGCGACGGGTGAGCGAGAACGCGTTCACGGCGCTGCCGCCGTCGATTCCGATCGCCTGGCCGGTGACGTATCCGGCCTCCTCCGATGCCAGGTAGGCCACCAGGCCCGCGATCTCGCTCGGCTCGGCGAACCGGTTCATCGGGATCGCATCCCTCAGCCGGTCCCGGATCTCGGCCGGCATCGCACCCACCTTCTCGGTCCCGACCATGCCCGGCAGGACCGCGTTCGCGGTGATCCCCCGGCGGACGTTCTCGCCCGCGACGGTCCGCATCAGCCCGAGGAGCCCCGCCTTCGACGCGGCGTATGCCGCCTGCCCGGGAAGGCCCTCGACCGCTGCGCCGCTGGAGATGAAAACGATCCGCCCGTAGCCGCGCTCCCGCATCCCGGGGAGGCACGCCCCGACCACCCGGAAGGCTCCCGTGAGGTTGACGTCGATGTCGCGCGACCACTGCTCGTCGCTCATCCTGTGGGCCGGGGCGATCGTGTCGGTGATGCCTGCGTTCGACACACAGACGTCGAAGCCGGTCAGGTCCGGGAGCTCGTCGCGGGCCACGTCGAACCGCAGCTCGCAGCCCTCGTCGCGGTCCGCCCCGGTGACCTCGAAGCCGTCCACGCGCAGCCGCTCGGCGATCGCGGCGCCGATCCCTCTGCCGGCTCCGGTGACGAGGGCGCGGTGGCTCACAGCCCGGTTCCGTGCTTCCCGGCGCGTCCGGCGTCCGTCTTCTCGTAGAAGCGGCCAAGGAGCTCCATGGTCTCGTCCGGGTCCGCGCACGTGTAGGCGTTCCAGGCCTCGGTCCGGAGCTGAAAGTCCAGCGGCTGGCCGATCACGTCGAGGATCGTCTGCTTGGCCGATCGCACGGCGGCCTGGGAGTTGCGCAGGATCTGTTTGGCGACCACCTCGGCCTCGTCCATCAGGTCGTCGTGCGGGACGACCTTCGTGACCATGTTCCACTGCAGAGCCTGCTGGGCGTCCACGGGCTCCGCCGTGAGCAGCATCTGCATCGCCACGCCGACGCCGCAGGTGTTGACCAGGCGCACCAGCCCGCCGTCGCCGTGATGGAAGCCGCGCCGCGCCTCGAAGGAGCCGAACTGGGCTCGCTCGGAGGCGATCCGGATGTCGCATGCCATCGCCGTCTCGAGCCCGCCCGCGAGCGCCCAGCCGTTGACCGCCCCGATGATCGGCTTCGGAATCCGGTGCATCCCGCGGGTGAAGCCGTTCAGGCCGAGCTCGACTACCTCGCGGATGTCGTGCGGCGTCGCGTCGGCCATGATCGGCGGGATGTAGGTCTTGAGGTCGGCGCCGGCGCAGAACGCCTCGCCCGAGCCGGTGAGAATCGCGACATCCACCGAGTCGTCGTCGCGGAAGTCCGCCCAGGTCTCGATCATCAGGCGATGCACGTCGGGGTCGATCGCGTTGCGTGCCTCGGGGCGGTTGATCGTGACGTACGCGATCCGGTCGCGCTTCTCGTACAGCACCTTCGACATGACTCCTCCTCTTTGGACGCAGGCGGGCGGGCGGATCGTATGCTTCGACCCAACAGGCGAGTGCTGCCGACGCGCAGCCTCGAAAGAGCCCGCTCCGGCGGGCTCTTTCCGTCTATGACGGGTTCGCGCCAAGCGATCCCGAAGAGCTTTTGTAGATCTGAGGTCGCCATGGCGACCTTGAGGACGACAAAAGCTGGTCGATGCCGCCCGGACCCCTGTGCCCGATCTATCAGTCGTAGACCGCGCGGATGACCGCCAGGTCGTCCCCCCGCCAGACGATCTCGCCGCCGCACCAGTCCGCCATGTCCTGGGCGCGCGAGGGAAGGTCGACTCCCTCCTCGAGCGGCGTCACCTGCGGTTCGGCGACGACGACGTCGCCCATCACGAACGCCCTCGACTGGTCGCGCACGCGCCGGAACAGGTCGCGCTTCTGGTCCGGGTCGAGGTGGTGGACCGACAGCACCGATGCGACCAGGTCCCAGGGGCCGTCGGGGAGCGGGTCCTGCATGCGGGCCAGTCGCACCTCGATCCCGTGCTCGCGCGCCTTGAAGACCATCTCCGGCTGGGAGTCGAGCCCGGTGACCTCGGCGTCGGGATACCGCTCGAGGAGTCGCCGGGTCGTCTCGCCGGTGCCGACGCCGAGCTCGAGGACCCTCCGAGGAGGGAAGGGGATGGCGTCGACCGTCGCCTCCTGGAGCTCGTCGTAGCGCGGGACGTCGGCTCGGATCTCGTCCAGGTAGGTCTCCGGATCCATGTGGAATTGGGCGCTCACGCCATGCCTTTCGGGGTCCCCCTCTGTCGGTAATCTCGATCGAGGATGCCAGCGGGATATCACAGCGTCGATCTCTCACGGTTCGCCCTGCGTGCGGGAGAGGGCCGCAAGCTCGAGCTGGACGTCGATCCGGGCGAGCTCGAGCTCGGCGGCGAGCGCTACGTCGTCCGGGGAGACACAGTCCACGCGCGCCTCGACCTCTCGCGGACCGCGTCCGGATACGCGGTCCGCGTGCGCTTCGTCGCTCACCTGGACGGGTCATGCATGCGCTGCTTGGAGGACGCCGACGTCGCGGTCGAGGTCGACGCCCGTGAGGTGGACCAGCCCCGGACTGCCGACGAGGAGCTGACCAGCCCGTACATCACCGACGATGAGCTCGATCTCGCGCGCTGGGCCCACGACGCTCTGGCGCTCGCGCTGCCGATCCAGCTCCTGTGCCGTCCCGACTGCAAGGGACTCTGTCCTGTGTGCGGGGCGTCCCTCAACGACTCGGATCCGGCCGAGCACGAGCACGGAGCTGAGCCCGACCCGCGCTGGGCCAAGCTTCGCGAGCTGAAGTTGGATCAGTGAGGCCAGGCGGCTCCCGCTAGCATCACCTGCCTCATGGCCGTCCCGAAGAAGAGAACTTCGCGCACCCGCCGCGACAAGCGGCGCGCGACCCACAAGATCAGTGCCCCGCGCCTCAACGAGTGCCCGCGCTGTCACAGCCCTCGCCTGCCGCATCGCGTCTGCCCGGTCTGCGGAACCTATGCCGGGCGCGAGGTGATCAAGCACGAGATCGGCGAGTCGGCCCCTCGCGAGACGGCAGCCGACGCGGAGGAGTAGCCCTTGGCCGTCACCGTGGCCCTCGACGGCCGTGGCGCCGAGCGGGGGAGCGATGCGGTGATCGACGGCGTGCGCGCGGCTGCCGCGGACGGCATCCGGCTGCGGGTCTTCGGTGACCTCGAAGCACTGCGCGACGCCGGTGAGATCGACGGCGTGGAGCTCATCGCCGCCTCCGACGAGATCACGAACTCCGACGAGCCCGTCGCGGCAGTGCGCTCACGCTCGCAGGCCTCGGTCGTCCGCGCCGCCGCCGACGTCGCGGACGGGAGCTCGGACGCGCTCGTGAGCGCCGGGCCGACCGGTGCCACGATGACCGCGGCGCTGTTCGCGCTCCGGCGCATGCAGGGTGTTCGCCGCCCCGCTCTGGCGCTGCAGCTCCTCGTCCCGGGCCGCACCGAGCGGCCCCTCCTGTTCCTGGACGTCGGCGCGAACGCCGAGGCCCGGTCCGTCGACCTCGTCCAGTTCGCCTACCTCGGCTCTGCGTTCAGCTCCGCCGTCCTCGGCGTCGACAGGCCGCGTGTGGGCCTGCTGTCGGTCGGCGAGGAACAGAGCAAGGGCTCCGCGGAGGTGGTGGAGGCCAACGAGAGACTCCGGGAGGCCGACGGCGTCGACTTCATCGGCAACGTCGAGGGCAGGGACCTGATGGGCGGCGATGCGGACGTCGTCGTCACCGACGGCTTCACGGGCAACGTGGTGCTGAAGACGATTGAGGGGACCGCGAGGGCGGTCGCCGACGCAGTTCGCGCGGCGGCCCGCTCGGGCCCGCGGGCGGCCGCGGGCGGGATGATGCTGCGGCCGGCGCTCGGCTCGCTTCGCCGACAGATGGACCCCGACGGCACCGGTGGCGCGATCCTCCTCGGCCTGCGGGGGCTGGCGGTCGTCGGACACGGGAGCTCGGGCCCCGACGGAATCGCCAACGCGATCCGGCTGGCGGCCAGGGCGGTGGAGGAGCGAGCGGTGGAGCGCACCGCGGAGCTCCTGGAACGTTCCGGGATGACTCGCGGGAACATGCGCGATAGTGATAGGAAGGTGGTGTGATGGCTGAAGCGTTGAACCGGTCCGACGTCCTGGAGAAGGTGCGCGAGCACCTCTCGACCGAGCTCGAGGTCCCGCTCGATCAGATCTCCGAGTCGACCCGCATGCGGGAGGACCTCGACGCCGACTCGCTCGACCTTTACGAGCTTGTGATGGAGCTCGAGGACACGTACGGGATCAGCGTCTCCGAGGAGGAGGCGGCCGACATCGAGACGGTCGCCCAGGCCGTGGACTTCGTCGCGGGCCGCTTGGGCGCCGCCGCGTAACCAGCCGGTCGGGTGGCGCGAGGCATCCGCAGCCTGGGCCGCTTCCGGCGGCGCGGCGAGCGCGACCGGGAATCGGAACGGACCCTCGCCGAGCTGATCGCCGGCCTACCCGAAGAGCTGCGCCGCCAGGCCGTCACCCATTCCTCCTGGACCGGGCATCGCGCGGACTCCTACGGGCGGCTGGCGTTCTTGGGCGACGGCGTGCTCGGCCTCGCCGTGGGCGAGCACCTCTTCCGCCGTTTCCCGCGCGCCGACATCGGGCGTTTGACCAAGGTGCACGGCCAGGCGGTCAGCGG
>DASQCL010000180.1:0-8126 GCA_035634715.1 Solirubrobacterales bacterium | reverse complement strand
GGCCGGACTCGTCTGCGACCACTTCGGCATCGGTGACGACCCCGAGGTCCGCGCGGCCGACGTGGCGGGGGCTGTGCGATGACCCCGGAAGGCGAGGGCGGCCAGGCTGTCGAGCCCGCTCCCGCGCGCCGGGGCGGACGGGCCCGCGACGCGAGCTCCCGGGCCGCCGACTGGACGTGGGGCATTTTCCACCGGATCCATCTCGGCACCAGGAAGCCCGAGAACTGGATGCAGCTGTTCAAGTTCGGCGTCGTCGGTGGGAGCGGGTATGTCATCAACCTCATCGTCTTCGCCGTGCTGACGGAGGCTCTCGGGATCCATCACATAGCCGCCGCCGTGCTCTCGTTCTGCGTCGCCGTCTCCAACAACTTCCTGCTCAACCGGCACTGGACCTTCCAGGCCACCGAGGGCCACGCCGGCTTCCAGGCGGCGCGGTTCTTCACCGTCAGCCTGCTGGCACTGGGCGTCAACCTCGTCTTCCTGTACCTGCTGGTCGACGTCGCTTCGGCACCCGAGCTGCCCGCCCAGGCGATTGCGGTGGCCGCGGCGATGCCCTTCAACTTCCTCGGCAACAAGCTGTGGACCTTCGGGGTGGACGAGCGCTGACCTCGCTCCCTCGGTGGGGGCTCCTGGCCGCGGCGCTGGTGGCCGCGCTCTTCATCGGCCTGCCCGGCGCCGCCCGGGCGCAGGGAACCCCGGCCGCCGGGTCCACCCCGGCCTCGAAGGCGGTCTCGACGGCGAACGGAACGACGACGACCTCCGACGAGTCCGATCACCGCCTCTCCCAGGCCCGGGCGATCAGCATCGCCCGCACCGACCCGCAGGTCGCCGCCGAGCAGCGGCGGTGGGGTCACCTGGACGCGACCCCCACGGCCAAGCCGGGGACGTGGCAGGTGGACTTCTACGCGGACGGGGCCGAGCGCGTCCAGGTGATCGTCGACGACGCCACGGGGAACATCACCGAGACCTGGACCGGCTATCAGATCGCCTGGCAGATGGCGCGTGGCTACCCGGACCAGTTCGGCCACAAGCTGAATGCACCCTACGTATGGATCCCGCTGGCGGCGATCTTCTTCTTCGCCCTGCTCGACTTCCGCCGCAAGTGGCGGATGGTCCACCTGGACCTGCTGGTCCTGCTCTCGTTCGGGATCTCCGAGATCTACTTCAACCAGGGCAACATCGGGGTGAGCGTCCCGCTCACCTATCCGCCGCTCCTCTATCTCCTGGCGCGCATGATCTGGGTGGGGTTCCGGGGCGCCGGGGAGGGGCTGCGACCGTCAACGCCCACGGCGTGGCTCGCGGTCGGCGGCGCGTTTCTCCTCGGCTTTCGCATCGCTCTCAACATCGCCGATTCCGGCGTGATCGATGTCGGCTACGCCGGCGTGATCGGCGCCGACCACCTCGTCCACGGGCAGGCGATCTGGAACAACTTCCCCTCCGACAACGTCTTCGGCGACACCTACGGCCCGTTCAACTACTACTCCTACGTCCCCTTCGAGCTCGTGTTCCCCTGGAGCGGCCACTGGGACAACCTGCCGGCAGCGCATGCCGCGGCGATCGCCTTCGACCTCGCGACCGTGGGCGGACTGTTCGCGGTCGGGAGGCGGCTTTGCCCGGGGCCGGCCGGGACGCGCCTCGGGGTCGTCCTGGGATTCGCCTGGGCCGCTTACCCGTTCACCGACTACGCGTTGCAGTCGAACTCCAACGACGCGCTGGTGGCAGCCCTCCTGGTCTGGGCACTTGTCGTCTTCGCGTCGCCGATGAAGCGAGCCGCGCTGCTCGGCCTTTCGATCGCCACCAAGTTCGCACCGCTTCCGCTGGTACCCCTGTTCGCCGCGGGGGACCGCGGCCTGCTGACGAGGGGAGATGGGTCGAAGTCATTGCTCCGCCGGTGGCGGCCGGTGGGGATCTTCTGCCTCAGCCTGGCCGTCGTCATCGGCGCGATGCTGGCCCTGCCGGCCATCGATCCGGGGCTCGGGACCTTCTACGACCGGACGGTGAAGAGCCAGCTCGACCGCACCTCGCCCTTCAGCGTCTGGGGACAGGACCACTCCCTCGAATGGCTCCAGACAGCCCTCAAGGTCTTCGCGGTCGCCCTTGCGATCGGGGTCGCGCTCCTACCCCGCCGGCGCTCGCTGCCCCAAGTTGCCGCCCTCGCCGCCGCGGTGATGATCGCGGTCGAGATCACCGCGGAGCACTGGTTCTACCTCTACATCCCCTGGTTCTTCGGCCTGATGCTCGTTGGGCTGACCGCGGCGACCAGGGCGTCGAGCTCACCGACGGTGACCGCGAGCTCGGTCGCGAGCGCGCCCGGGGTGAGCCGCGAGAAGGTCGCGGCGAGCGCCCGGTAGTACGCGAGCACCTGGTCGCGGTCTGCGTTGAAGCGCTCCCAGAGCTCCTCCCCGACGTCGCGGTAATCGACCACGATGGTCCTGGCGTTGTGGAGCTTGTCGGCGAGTGAGACCTTGAGCGCCGACGCGCTTGCCTCCTCGAGGTGCTCGAGGTAGGCGCGCTTCCGCTCCCTCCATGGCGGCTTCGGGTCACCGAGGCTGTCGCTGCAGGACTCGACGACCTCGGCCACGTCGTCTCCGAACTCCGCGCGGATGCGCTCGATCGTCTCCCGGCCGCCTTGGTCCTCGGCGGCGTCGTGGAGCAGCGCGGCGATCGCCTCGTCCTCCGAGGAGCCGGTCTCGATCACGATCGAGGTCACCCCGAGAAGGTGACCGAAGTACGGCACGCCCGAGCCCTTTCGCGTCTGGCCGGCATGGAGCTCGTAGGCGAGCCCGAGGGCTTTCGTGAAGCGGGGGCCGAGCGACGGGGTCGATGCATCGCTCACGGCGCGCGATGCTATTCGGCGGGCGGCTGCGGCGGCTCGACGTCGGACAGCCGGGCACCGGTGGCCATCTCCGCATAGCGAAGGAGGACGGCCTCCGCCTCGCCGCTGTCGATCGCCGGGTGGCCGATCACCACCTGAAGCCCGATGCCGTCCTCGAGCGCCACGAGACCGCGTGCGATGGTCAGCGCCTCCGTCGCGAGCTCGAACTCGCCCGCCCTCGCGCCCGACTCGAGGATCGACGCGTACAACAGCGCCTGGCGGTCGAAGTACGACGCGGTGAGGATCCCGAAGACAGGGCTCGAGCCGGTGAAGGCGTCGAGCTCGTAGAGCAGCCGGCTCTCCGTATCGTCGGGGCCCGACGGCACCCCGAGGTGGATCGCCAGCCGGAGCTGCTCCGCGTGACCGTCGACCCGGCGCACCGCCGCGGCCCGGCGCTCGGCGAAGCGCTCAATCGCCCCGCGCGAGACCTCGATCAGGAGCTCGTCGAGGCTCGGGTAGTAGTAGAGGACCGAGCTGGGAGCGAGACCTGCCCGCTCCGCGACATCCTTCACCCGCACGCCGACCGCGCCCCGCTCGAGCAGCACCTGCCGCGCCGCCACCTCGAGCTGCCGCCGTCGCTCAGCCTGGTCCTTTCGCCGCATGCTCGAATCCTATTCGGCGCTACGGCCGTCCCAGGCAGGGTTGCACGGCGGGGCTCGGGGAGTTATTCTTCGAACGAGATTCAGAGAATGAGCCGGGGAAAGACAGGTCCGCGTATCTGGATCGCCACCGCGATCGTCGTGGCGACGGCGGTGATCGCCGCCGGTTGCGGCGGCGGCGGCGGGATCGAGTCCTCCGGCAGCGGGCCCGCCGGACAGGTGGACGCCTCCGGCCCCGTGCAGGGGAAGCTCACGATCTCGCAGTGGCCGCTCTACATCGATCCCGGCAAGAACGGGACGATCGCCGAATTCGAGGGCAAGACGGGTGTCGACGTCCACTACATCGAGGACATCAACGACAACAACCAGTTCTTCGGCAAGCTCCAACCGCAGCTTGCAAAGGGTCAGTCGGGCGGGCGGGACCTGATCACCCTGAGCGACTGGCTGGCGAAGCAGATGTACGACTCCGGGTACCTCCAGAAGCTCGACTACGCGAAGCTGCCGAACGTCAAGCACAACCTGATCCCGTTCCTGCGCCATCCGACCGCGGACCCGAATCGCGATTTCACGGTCCCCTGGCAGAGCGGGATGACGGGGCTGATCGTCAACACCCAGCTGGCGCCGGACGTGAATTCGATCTGCGATCTGTTCGACCCGAAGTACAAAGGCAAGGTCGACATGCTCACCGAGCTGCGCGACACGGTCCCCATGACCCTGAAGTGCATGGGCATCGATCCCGATCACGCCACCACGGCCCAGTGGCTCGCCGCCGTCGACAAGATCAAGAACGCGGCCGACTCGGGCCAGATCCGGCGCTTCACAGGCAACGACTACATCCGCGACCTCAGCTCCGGCGACGTCGACTTCGTCCTCGGCTGGTCCGGCGACGCGATCCAGATGCAGAAGGACAATCCGAACATCAAGTTCGTGATGCCCAAGGAGGGCTGCATGCTCTGGTCGACGAGCATGGAGATCCCGGTCGGGGCTCCAAACCCGGCCGCCGCCGAGGCCTGGATGAACTACGTCTACGACCCGAAGGTCCAGGCCGACATCGCCGAGTACGTGAACTACGTCACCCCCGTCAAGGGCGTCAAGCCGATCCTCGCCAAGCGCGATCCGCAGCTGGCCAAGAGCAAGCTGATCTTCCCGACGAAGTCGTACACCAAGAACTGCACCTACGAGCCCGTGCTCGACGGCCAGCAGGGCCATGAGGTGACCCAGGCCTTCAACGCCGTGATCAACGGCTGACGACGTGCGTGCGCTCTCGCTCGCGGCGCTCCAGACCGCACCCGTCCCGCGTGATCCCGAGGCCACCCTCGGGCTTCTCGCGCGCCGCGTCCGCTCCCTGAGGACGACGGTGCCGCACGCCCAGCTCGCGGTGCTGCCGGAGCTCCACCTTTCGGCCCCGCCCTCGACCCTCGAGGAGCACTCCGGCTACGCGCGGGAGGTTGCGGTCGAGATTCCCGGACCGCTGACCGAGGCGCTCGGCCGGATCGCGGCCGAGTCGGAGATCTGGCTCGTGCCGGGGTCTGTGTACGAGCTGGCCTCCGACGGTCGGGTCCACAACACCGCCGTGGTCCTTGCGCCGGACGGGGAGCTCGTCGCGAGCTATCGAAAGGTCTTCCCCTGGCAACCCCACGAGACCTGCGCGCCGGGCGAGGAGTTCGTGACCTTCGACATTCCGGAGGTCGGGCGCGTGGGCCTCGCGATCTGTTACGACGGGAGCTTCCCCGAGACGTTCCGCCAGCTCGCGTGGATGGGAGCCGAGCTCATCCTGCAGGTCAACCTCACCACCACCAGCGACCGTGAGCAGGAGCTGGTGATGGCGCGGGCCAATGCGATCTTCAACCAGCTCTACGTGGTGTCGCTGAATGCCGCGTCGCCGGCGGGAGTCGGCCGCAGCCTGATCGCCGACCCGGAGGGGCTGGTGCGGGTGGCCTCCGGCGCTGGCGAGGAGATGCTCACCGACGTTCTGGATCTGGAGGCCGTGGAGCGGGTCCGGCGCTTCGGCACGGCGGGGGTCTCCCGCATGTGGGAGCAGATGATGCGCGAGGGGCCTGGGATCGAGCTGCCGATGTACGGCGGCCCCGTGCGCGAGCCCGCCGCCTAGGGGGCGGGGACCAGTACCTGCTCGATCGAGTTCGCGAGCCCGTCGTCGCGGACGTCCACGACCACGCCGTTGACCCAGACGTCCTCGTCGGCGGTGTCGAACTTCACCGGCATCTGCGTACGGAAGGACTCGAGCGCCTGCTCCCGCCGCACCCCGATCACCCCGGCGCGGGACCCGGTCATCCCGGCATCGGTGATGAACGCCGTGCCGCCCGGCAGCACCCGGGCGTCCGCGGTCGGGACGTGGGTGTGGGTGCCGAGGACGGCGGCGACGCGCCCGTCCAGGTGCCAGCCCATCGCGATCTTCTCGCTGGTGACCTCGGCGTGGAAGTCGACGATCACCGCGTCCACCTCGCCCGCGAGGCGCTCGACGATCGTGTCGGCCTCCGGGAAGGGGGATCTCGCGACCTTGAGCTGCACCGAGCCGCTGAGGTTGACAACGCCGACCCGACGGTCCCCGACGCTCGCGACGGTGGAGCCGCGGCCGGGGTTTCCGGTCATGTAGTTCGCCGGCCGGATCACCCGGTCGGTCCGGTCGAGGAACTCGTACGCGTCTCGGTGGCGGTAGACGTGGTTGCCGGTCGTGATCACGTCGACGCCGGCCTCGAAGATGTCGTTCGCCGTCTTCTCGGTGATGCCCAGCCCGCCCGCGGAGTTCTCGCCGTTGGCGATGACGAGATCGGGAGCGTGGCGCTCGCGGATCTCCGGCATCACCTGGGCGAGCCCGGCCCGCCCGGGGCTGCCGACGATGTCGCCGATGAAGAGGACGCGCACCGCCGCAGCCTAAGCGCTGTGGCGCCGACCGGCCGCGCGACCGATGTTCGGGCGTCAGACCGCGTGCGCCTGTGGCCGGAGGCGACCTCGAGCTCGCGCCGTATGAGACCGGCGAGGTCGTGGGCGGTGGAGCAGGCGGGGAAATTCCCGCCGGCCGCTGTCCGAAGTGGCGGACCGTCACAGGCGCCGGGGCACGGGTCCGCGGGGCCGACAGATCACGTCCACTAGCTTTCCCGGCGTGACCGGGCAGGAGGCAGGCGGCGACGCCGTCATCGAGACGCGCGGGCTCGCCAAGGCCTTCGGCGACCGCGAAGCCCTGCGGGGCGTGAGCTTCGCCGCCCACCGTGGAGAGCTCCTCGCCGTCATCGGCCCGAACGGCGCCGGGAAGACGACGCTCTTGTCGATCCTCGCCGGGATCCGTCGTCCGGACGCCGGATCCGTGAGCCGGCCGCCCGGCGAGATCGGCTGGGTTCCCCAGCAGGCCGCGCTCTACCGGCGGCTCACCGTCGCCGAGAACCTCCGCCTCTTCGCGCGGCTCGAGAAGGTGGCCGATCCGGACGCGTCGGTCGAGGAGATGCTCGCGCAGACGGCCCTCGAGGACCGCCGGGACGACCAGGCGGGGACCCTCTCCGGGGGCAACCAGCAGCGGATCAACATCGCTATCGGGCTCCTGGCCCGCCCGGCGGTGCTCCTTCTGGACGAGCCCAGCGCCGGGTTGGACCCACGCCAGCGGGAGCGGCTGTGGGAGTTCGTCCTCGGCCTGGCCGGCGGCGGGACGACGGTCATCTTCTCCACCCACGATCTCGCCGAGGCCGAGCGCTACGGTCGGCGCCTGCTGGTTCTCGCCGACGGCGAGAATCTCTTCGACGGGACGGCGCCCGAGCTCCACGCCGCGGTGCCGGAGTCCGGCGCGCGGGACTTCGAGGGGGCCTTCGTCGCCTTCCTGCGCGAGCGAGGGCACTGATGCGGCGGGCGGGCGGCTGAGCGATGCGCTGGCTCTTCATCAAGGACCTCCAGATCCTGCGGCGCTCGCCCCTGCTGACGGTCCTGCTGATCGTCTATCCGATCGCGATCGCCGTGCTGATCGGGTTCGCGCTCTCTCGCGGCCCGGAGACGCCCCGGGTGGCGTTCCTGAACGAGATTCCCGCGGGGACGCCCCTCGTGATCAACGGGCAGCAACTCGACGTCACCAGCGCCCGCGGGGAGCTCTGCTCGCGGATCGACTGCATCGACGTCTCGAGCGAGGAGCAGGCGCGGCAGATGGTGCAGTCGGGCGACGTCCTCGCGGCTCTCATCCTGCCGAAGGACTTCATCAGCGACCTCGAGTCGCTGGCCTCGCTGAACCCCTCTCAGCCCACCGTGAAGGTGCTGGTCAACGAGGAGGACCCCGTCAAGGCGAGCCTGGTCAACGACCGCATCGACACGCTCATCAACCAGGCGAACCTGAAGCTGTCGAAGAAGGTCACCCGCCTCTCCGCGACCTATCTCACCCTCCTGCTGCGCGGCGGGCACCTCAGCCTCCTCGGCCAGACACTCGACATCCTCGGGTTGGAGAACACGCAGAAGATCCTCGAGTCGATCCAGCCGGAGCTGCCGAAGAACAGCCCGTCCGCCGCTGACCTGGCGCGGGTGATCAACTTCGCGCGCCTCGCCCGCCAGAACCTCAACCTGGCGACGCCGCTCCTCTCGTCGATCGCGCACCCGATCAACGTCGACAAGGAGGTTGTCTCCGGATCCCCGCCGAGCCTCGATGCCTTCGCGATCTCGGT
>DASQCL010000179.1:0-3603 GCA_035634715.1 Solirubrobacterales bacterium | reverse complement strand
GCGATCTTCTTCTCGTAGGAGAACCAGTAGTTCTCGTCGAGGAGTTGCTCGCGGCGGTCGCTCATCCCGCACCGGGCGAGCACGCTCTGCACCGCGTCCTCGCCTCCCACCTGCTCGACGTACAACAGGACGAGCCGGGAGGTGATCCCGTTCGTCTCGCGCCGCGCCTCCCGTGGGATGGGGACGGCCGTTATCGACTGCGGTTTCGCTCGAAGGCGCGCCACCATTGCCTCTCTCGGGCGTCGCTCGATTCGCTTTGCCATCGGCAGTTCAGCCGCCGACTTGAGCGGGATCCGGCGAACTCGGCGAGTCGACCAATCGGCTGGTCAGCCAGTCTTGGGGACGTCCTCGAGGACGGCCATCGCGGCGTTGCGCCCGTTAAGCGCGATCACCGATCCGGCGGGGTGCGTGGCCGCCCCGCACATGTAGACCCCCTCGACGGGCGTGCGGTGATCGAGCCTTCGATCCCACATCTGGTCGGGGAGCGCCTCGCCCTGGAAGATGTGGCCGCCGGTCAGGCCGATCCGCCGCTCGATGTCGGGTGGCCCGAGGACCTCCATCTGCTCGATGCAATCGCGGATGTCGGGGGCGTAGGCGGCGATCACGTCCAGGACCTGCTCGCCGATCGCCCCGCGCCGCTCGTCCCAGATGCCGGCGGCGAGCTCGTACGGCGCGTACTGGGCGAACACGCTCACGGTGTGCCGGCCCGGCGGCGCCACCGTGGGGTCGTAGGCGGTCTGGAAGTAGAGCTCGGCGAAGCCGATCCGGGGCTCGCCGTTCCGGCACGCTTCGCAAGCATCCTGGGCCGCGTCCATCCCCGGCGTGACGGAAACCATCGCGCGGTGCGGCGGGATGTCGGAGGCGGCGGTGAAGGAGGGCAGCCGGCTCAGGGCCGCGTTGACCTTGACCACCGGGGACTCCATGCGCCACTCCTCGATCCGCTTCGCGAAGTCGTCCGGCACGTCCTGGGCGTCAAGCATCCTCATCGTTCGCTTCGGGTCCGCGTTCGAGATCACCGTGGGCGCACGGATCAGCTCCCCGCTTTCCGTCTCGACCCCCTCCCCCGGGATGATCCTGGCAACCGGGACCCCGGCCGCGATCACGGCGCCCGCGTCCATGGCGGCCTGCGCGATTGCGAACGAGACGCGCCCCATGCCGCCCTCGACGTAGCCCCACACCGCGCCGTGGCCCAGCAGGTCGCCCTGGTGGTGCATCAGCTTCACGGACGCGGTCCCCGGATCGCGGGGCCCGGCGAACGCACCGATCACGCCCTGGCCGAAGAGCGCGTGCTTGATGCCGTCGCCGACGAGGTAGCGGTCGAGCGTCTCAGCGATCGACTCGGAGAACACCACCGAGATCAGCTCCTCGTCGTGGCCCAGCGCCTCCTCGATCTCCTCGCGGCTGGGCGAGGACCCGCTCCAGGTGTCGCCGCGAGGCCCATTTCGGAGCAGCCGCCGAAGGCGGCCGAACATCTCCTCGTAGGCGACCATGCCGCTCACGTCGGCCTCGTCGAACCCGCTCGCCCGCATGTGCTCGGCGGTCCGGTCGCGGTCGCAGAAGACAGCGAGCGAGCGGCCGTCCGGGAGCGGGCACCAGAGGTTGGGGTCGCAGACGAAGACGCGATAACCCCGCCGCTCGAGCTCGAGCTCGCGGATGACGACCTCGTCCAGCAGGCCGACCACGTACGCGCAGGGGCTGATCAGGTACGCGGGATCGTCAAAGGGCTGCTCGAGCGTGCACGCGCCGCCGAGCTGGTCTCGCCGCTCGAGCACCAGCGTCCGCCGGCCGGCCCTGGCCAGATAGGCCGCGGCAGTCAGGCCGTTGTGGCCGCCGCCGACGACGATCGCATCCCAGTCGCGCGCCGCGAGCGAGGACAGGGGCTCCGGGAGGCCTACGCGGCCGAGCACCTCGTTGACGTCGATCACCGCGGCCAGGCTAACGGGGAGGCGATGGAGCGCGCGAGCCGGCAATCCGCGACCATCACCTGCCGTGAGCGATGGTGAACGTCAGGAGCTGGATCGGCCGGACGACGGCAAACGGGGAAAGAAGCTGCGCGAATCCGCTCGCCGCACGGACTCGCGCCCGCAGCTCGTAGCGACCGCCAAGTTCATCCGCCGCCTGCTTCCCGGGGACGATCGCTACGGCGACGCCCTGTCGACCAGCGGCCCGCAGATGCCCGAGCGCATCGGCCGCCTGGTCTCGGGCGTCGAGCCCGAGCGCCCGAGCGCCGTCCGCGAGCTCGGGCTGGGTGCACTGCAAGCGTGGCAGGCGCTCGCCGAGGCACAGGGCCGGGGGCGAGGGGACGTGGACGTCGCGATCCTGTTCACCGACATCGTGAAGTTCTCTCCATGGGCGCTGGAGGCGGGCGACGAAGCGGCCCTCGAGCTCCTGCGCCAGGTGGCCACGGTCGAGGACGAGGCGATCTCCGACCACGGAGGGAGCCTGGTCAAGCGGCTCGGCGACGGCGCGATGTCCGTGTTCGGAAGCGCTGACGAGGCGGTGCGCGCCGCGCTGCAGACGCAGGAGGGCGTGAGCGAGGTCGAGGTCGAGGGCCATACGCCGACCATCCGGGCGGGCGTCCACGTGGGCCGCCCGCGCCGCGTGGGGGGCGACTATCTCGGCGTGGACGTCAACATCGCGGCCCGCGTGGGTGAGTGCGCGAAGGCGGGCGAGGTCCTGGTCTCGGACCCGGCACGGGCGGCGATGGACGAGGACCGCTTCCAGTTCGGGCGCCGGCGGCGGCTCCGGGAGAGCGGCGCGCCGCGGGACCTGTCGGTCCACTCGGTCAGCGCCGCGTAGAGCTATCGGCCGCGGATCAGCGGATCCGCCGACACGCTGTCGTCGGGATTCTCGAGCGGCGCCGCGGTGCCGTCCGCGAGAACGCCGGGCTCACTCGGATGCGGGAGCAGCAGCGGGTCGTCCGGAATCGCATCGATCGCCGGATTCTCGATCGGGCTGCCGAAGCCACCGGCTCCGGCAGGCGACGACACGCCGATTGAGTCGTCCTCCTCAGTTGCGGTCGTGAGATTCATCTCGCCTACCTCCCTTCCCGCCCCGCCGGACGAGAAACCCGCCGAAATGGCCAACTTTCGAGCGCGTGGATGGCCGGTTGTTCACCGTGCGAGAGCGTCCTGCGCCTCCCGGGCGCCTGCGCTCGCGTGCCAATCCCGACATCGGCCTGACGACGCTCTCCCTCCTCGTGGGCATCGGGCTCCTCGTCCGGGGGACGCTCGAGATCGTGGTGGGCTTCACGCTCCGCGGCACGCGCGGCGCAACGCCGTAGCCTGGACACATGGAGCCGGGACCGGTCAGGCTGCGGGTCGCCGACCTTGACTCGCAGCGAGAGTTCTACGAGCGCGCAATCGGGCTGAGCCCGATCGACTCTGGGGACGGCGTCGCGCGCCTCGGCGCCGACGGCACCCCGGTCGTGGAGCTCGACCATCGCGCCGATGCGCCAGCCCGGCCGCCGCGGACCACGGGCCTGTTCCACCTGGCGATCCTGGTTCCGGATCGCGCCGCGCTGGCCGCGGCTCTTGCTCGCGCGGTCCGCGCCGGTGGGCGAATCTCCGGGGCGTCCGACCACCTCGTGAGCGAGGCGCTCTA
>DASQCL010000178.1:0-15181 GCA_035634715.1 Solirubrobacterales bacterium | reverse complement strand
TTGGGCCTGCGCGAGCCGTACCTGGCCATTCCCGACGTCCGTGTTCTGGTTGGTGTGGTTCGACGTCTGGTTGTCGAACGCCTCGAGGTGGGTGTCGACGAACCGGAACCAGCCGCTGCCACCGACCTTGGCGTCGACCTTCGTCCAGCCCCTGGTGACGTCCACCGGGACGCCCGAAACCGGCTCCTGCAGCAGGGTGTCGAAGTGACCGGCCCCCGGATTACGCGTGGCCACGTCCGAGCCGTCGCGCGCCAGGATCGCATCTTGCATGGTCAGCCGCGCGTTGATGTCGCAGCTGTGATCGGGGCTGTGATCGGTATTGGCCGGCGACTCGAAGTCGAATTCCGGCTGGCTGACCACGAGCCGGTAGTTGGGCCCGGTTCGGTTGAGCTGGTTCAGCAGGAGCTGGATGTAGTCGTAACGCACCGTGGTGGCCTGCGGCGGGATGAACGGGGATCCGCATGGCGCGGTCCGCCACAGGGCGGCCTCCTGCAGGCCCACGAGCGCCGGGCGCTTCTGGAGGATCTCCTTGGCCAGGCCCTTTGCCCGGACTGGAAAGTTGTTCTGGTCGACCTGGTTGAGGATGGTCCCGGCCGCATCCTTCAACTCGTTGAAGTTCTGGGCCGCGATGCCGGGGGACAGGTCCGCGCCGAGGTACACGTTGCGGGTCATCACGCTCACCTTCGAATTCCCGGCGGCCTGCGACCGGGCCGGGGCGGCGAGCATCGCGACCGCCACCATCGCGAGCAGGGCGAGCAATCCGATCGCCAACAGGAATCGACGATCGACAGGACGGGCGAAGCTGGAGTTCAAGAGGCCTCCCTCGATTTGAGTATCCGTGCGAGCGAGCCCTTCCCTAGGCAAGCGAGGGCACACACACCCACATCCTACATCGGTTGCGTGGCCTTAAACCTTTAGCTGCCCGGGCCAGTTACTAGCCGGGGGTGATCGCCTTGAGGCGGCGCCAGTAGGGACACATCCGACGCAGCCCGCACTCGTCGCAGCGCGGCCGCGGCCGGCAGACCTCTCGGCCGTGCCGGATCAGGTTGATGTGGAACTCGTAGGCGTCCTCGGGATCGACGATCCGCAGCATCTCGTCGTGCGCCTCCTCGAACGAGGCGTTCTCGCGGAACAGCCCCAGCCGGCCGCCCACGCGGTACACGTGAGTGTCCACCGGGATCTCCGGCCGGTCGAACGCGAAGATGAGAACGCAGGCGGCCGTCTTGCGCCCGACACCGGGGAGCGCCGTCAGGAACTCGACCGCCTCGTCGCGGGGAGCGTCCTCGATCCAGTCGAGATCCGGGTGGTCCTGGAGCTCGCGGAGGATCTGCTGGATGCGGGGCCCCTTGGTGTTGGCGAGGCCTCCGGGGCGGATTGCCTCGATGACCTCGTCGGTCGGCGCGTCGCGCACCTCCTCCCAGGTGGGAAACCGCTCCCGAAGCCGGTCGTAGGCGACATCCCTGTTCGTGTCGTTTGTGTTCTGGGAGAGGACGGTCCGGACGAGCTCCGCGATCGGATGGCCGTGTGGGTCGTTCACGGGGCGCCCGTAGAGGTCGCGCAACCGGTCTCGGATCGCCCTCACGCGGCGCTTCGAAGGCCGCTTCCAGCCGCTCTCGCTCATGGGCCGAGCATATGGTCCGGCGCCTTACGTCGATTGCAGGGTCCGGGCTGAGCCGGTCGAAGCACCACGGTTACAATCCCGCGGAATCCGCCCGTGCCCCAAGTCGTCCACAGCGTAGGCAGAAGGCTGCCAAACGGTTGGACCGATCTGTTTCGCCAGATCGTCCTGTTCGTGGCTGCCTACCAGGGCTACCAGGTGGTGCGGGGGATCGCCGATTCGCACCCCTCGACGGCGCTCGCGAACGGCACCCACATCATCCACCTGGAGCAGTCGCTCGGCGCGTTCTTCGAGCCCGCGTTCCAGCAGGCGTTCCTAAACCACCAGTGGATCATCGACCTCGCCAACTGGTCGTACTTCAACAGCCACTTCGTGGTCACGACCGCGTTCCTGGTGTGGCTCTACCTCTATCGGAACGACCACTTCAACTTCGTCCGCAACATGTTCCTGGTGGCGATGGGCCTGGCGCTGATCGGCTACGTGCTGTACCCGACGGCGCCGCCGCGGATGTTCCCCGGGGACGGCTTCACCGACACGATCGCCGCCTTCACCAGCACGAACCAGGACTCGTCGTTCACGAGCCTCCTGGTCAACCCGTACGCGGCGGTGCCGAGCATGCACATCGCCTTCTCGCTGATGGTCGCGGTCGCGGCGATCAACCTGGTCCGCAGCGCCTGGGCGCGGATCCTCTGGTCGATCTATCCGCTGTCGGTCTTCTTCGTCATCGTTGTGACTGCGAACCACTTCTGGTTCGACGCGGCGTGCGGCGCGATGGTGGCCTGCCTTGCCGCGGTCGCCGCGCACCAGCTCGCGCGGGTCCGCCCCGACGCCTGGTCGTGGCGCGACCAGGGCGTCGACGAAGCCCCGGCCTGATCCAGACAGATACCGTCTGACCCGTGGCAGCGGAGGTTCCGGGTGGCCAGCTTCGCGATGTGCGCACGAGCCAGGAGTTCCGGGCGTATGCGCGCGGGCGGCTGATCGAATCGCGGCTGACGCCGAACGCCATCTCGCTCACGGGCTTCGTGCTGAACGTCGTCGCCGCCGTGCTCGTGACGCAGCGCCTGTGGGTGCTCGCAGGCCTTGCGTTCATCGTCGGCTCGGTGATGGACACGCTCGACGGCCGCTACTCGCGGATGTCGGGCAAGGGCACCATGTTCGGAGCCTTCCTCGACTCAACCCTCGACCGGATCGAGGAGGGGGTCGTGCTCACGGCCGTCGCGTGGTACTTCGCGGACACCGGGCACGCGATCCCGGCGGCAGCATGCGTGCTCGCGGTGCTCGGCTCGCTGATCGTCTCGTACACGCGCGCCCGCGCCGAGGCGCTGGGCGTCGAGTGCAAGGTCGGGATTGCCACGCGACCCGTGCGGGTAGTCATCCTCTCGATCGGCCTCGTATTCGCGAAGGGTGCTGGGATTTTTGATGTTGAGCTGTTGGCCCCGGCCATCTACGCTATGACGGCGCTCACCGCGATTACGGTGGTCCAACGCGTTTGGCACGTACGCGGTGAGCTGCGGGCGCTGGACGAGCCCGAGGTGTAACCGGCACACGAGTGCGGCGTAGTAGGAGGCTCCCACCCGCCGCGAGGAGGACTTCCGACGCAATGAGCACCGAGGACGGATCGCACAACGGCGCAGCCGGTAACGGCCACTTGATCGACGACGGCAAGGTCCGCGTCGCGATCGTGGGTGTCGGCAACTGCGCGAACTCCCTTATTCAGGGCGTCACCTACTACAAGGACGCCAATCCCGCCGAGGAGGTCCCGGGCCTTATGCACGTGGACCTCGGCGGCTACCACGTGCGCGACGTGGAGTTCGTCGCCGCCTTCGACATCGACTCCGAGAAGGTCGGCAAGGACCTCGGCGAGGCGATCTGGGCGGGCCAGAACAACACGATCAAGTTCGCCGACGTCCCCGAGCTCGGGGTGCCGGTCCATCGCGGCATGACCCATGACGGCCTCGGCAAGTATCTGAAGGAGAAGATCACCAAGGCTCCGGGGTCGACCGACGACGTGGTCGGGATCCTCAAGGAGACCAGGGCCGACGTCCTGGTTTGCTACCTGCCGGTCGGCTCCGAGGATGCGACCAAGTGGTACGTCGAGCAGGCGCTCCAGGCCGGGGTCGGGTTCGTCAACTGCCTGCCTGTCTTCATCGCCCGCGAGGACTACTGGGACCGCCGCTTCGAGGAGCACGGGCTGCCGATCATCGGTGACGACATCAAGTCGCAGGTGGGCGCGACCATCGTCCACCGCCAGCTCGCGCGGCTGTTCCACGACCGCGGCGTGCGGCTCGAGCGCACCTCGCAGCTCAACGTCGGGGGCAACATGGACTTCTACAACATGCTCGAGCGCGAGCGGCTCGCCTCGAAGAAGGAGTCGAAGACAAACGCCGTCACCTCGATCATGGGCCACGATTTGCCGGCTGACAGCGTTCACGTGGGTCCGTCCGACTACGTGCCCTGGCTCACCGATCGCAAGTGGGCCCACATCAGGCTCGAGGGCAACGCCTTCGGCGACGTCCCGCTGACCGCCGAGGTCAAGCTCGAGGTTTGGGACTCCCCGAACTCGGCCGGGATCGTCATCGACGCCGTGCGCATCGCGAAGCTCGCGCTGAACGACGGCGTCGCCGGACAGCTCGACGGGCCGTCGAGCTACCTGATGAAGTCGCCCCACACCCAGCGGCCTGACGACGAGGCGCGGGAGCTCACCGACGACTTCATCGCCGAGCACGCGCGCAAGGCGCCGGGCCAGCGGGCCAAGGAGCTCGCGACCGAGCCCGCCGCGACCGAGTAGCCCTAGCCCAAGCAGCGCCTCCGCTTCTATGCTCCGGGCGTGGCCCGGGAGCCGATGTCGATCGTCCAGGTGAGCCCGCAGCCTTGGGGCGTCACACACGAGATCAACGAGTTCGTCGATCGCGTGTCGGCAGGACTGTCGGATCGAGGGCATCAGGTCGTCGTGGCAGCGCCGTCCGGCTCGCGGGCGGCCGTGCGCGAGTCACGCCGGGCGATCGACAGCGCGCGCCGGCGGCCGGCGGCGCTGTTCAACGGCGCCTGGAAGGGTGATCGCGCCGGTGGGGACGGAGGCCCTCCAGTCCTCGCGGTCGGCTCCAGCATCTCGATGCCCCGTGGTCCCGGACCGCGGGCGGCTCCGGTCCCGATCGACCTCAGCCGGCCGCTCGAGGACCTGCTCGGCGGCGTGGACTTCGACGTGGTCCACGTCCATGATCCGTTCGCGCCGAGCGCGACAGCGGTCGCCCTTCGGCACTCGCGCTCGCTGAACGTAGGCACCTTCCACGAGCCCACGGAGCGGATCCTGTCGACGCAGGTAGCCCGGCCCCTGGTGGAGATCTTCTTCGGGCGGCTCGATGCCCGCACGGTCACCTCCCGCGCCACGTCGGAGCTGATCGAGCGGTTCTTCCCCGGTTCTTACGAGTTGATGGAGCCCGGTGCGGATACCGGGGTCGAGGGCTTCTGGCCGGGCGACGGCGAACCGGGGGACGACAGGCCCGTGCGGATCGCGTTCTGCCTCGAGGAGGAGCGCGGGGCGCTTCGCCTCTTCCTACGCGCATTGCGGCGCCTGCCCCTCGAGATGAGCTGGGAGGCGGCGGTGTGGACCCCGGGCGCCACCGAGGTGCGGCTCGCGAGGCGGCTGCGCGACCGGGTCCATGTCCTGGGGCCGAGGCAGGCGACGCCGGAGGAGCTGATCGCCGGCGCCGACGTCCTGTGCGCGGCCTCCGGCGGGCCGCGCCCCGCGCCCGGCCTCCTGCGGAAGGCGCTCGCGTCGCGGGCCGTGCCTGTGGCTTCGCAGCTCCCGCTTTACAGGGAGCTGGTGGGCGACGGCGAGCGCGGCCTGCTGTTCCCGCCCGGGGATGCGTTCACCCTCGCGGGCCAGGTGCAGCGCCTGATCGCCGAGCCCGGCCTGAGGGTGGATCTCCTGAAGGGCGCCAAGGGCGCCGTTCGCGACTGGGACGTGGTGGTCGACCAGGTCGAGGAGACGTACCGGCGCGTCTGCGCGCGGCGCCGCGACCCCGCCGGCAAGCCGACTGTGAGGCGCCGGCTCGCGAATCGGTCGTCGATCCACGTCGACCTCCACATGCACACCGACCACTCGCCGGACTGCGCGACCCCGGTTGACGTGCTCCTGGATACCGCGAAGGAGCGCGGGCTCGGGGCGATCGCGATCACCGACCACAACGAGGTCTCCGGTGCGCTGGCGGCGCGCGAGCTGGCGGAGGAGAGGGGCGACGTGAGGGTGATCGTGGCGGAGGAGGTGAAGACGGCCGAGCAGGGCGAGGTGATCGGGCTGTTCCTGGAGGAGAAGATCCCGCGGGGGATGACGATGGCAGAGACGATCGCCGAGATCCGCCGCCAGGGCGGGCTGGTCTACGTCCCGCACCCCTTCGACCGCCTCCACTCGGTCCCCGACTACGAGCACCTGCTCGACATGGTCGACGAGATCGACATCCTCGAGGTGTTCAACCCGAGGGTCGCGCTCACCGCGTTCAACGAGGAGGCCGAGCGCTTCGCCGCCAAGTACCGGATCGTCCCGGGCGCCGGCTCCGACAGCCACGTCGCTCAGGGACTCGGGAGCGTGATGATCCGCGTCCACGACTTCGACGGGCCCGAGGAGTTCCTGGAGGCGATGCGCGACGCCGACATCGTCCGCAAGCACAAGAACCTCATCTACGTCCAGGCGCTCAAGCTGCTGCAGACGACCGGTCGATCCGGGGCGGGCGCCAGGCGGCCCGCGCGGCGCACGCAGTGATGCACGCGGGAGGAGCGGCGTCCGGGCCGTCAAAGAAACCCCACATCGCTGCCAGAGACGGAGTCAACTTGCCGGCCACGGACGACGAGATCCAGGAGAAGTACCTAGAGCGGGCGATCCGCGAGCTGAACGAGCTCACGCACCGGCTCCAGGAGTGCTCGCACTGCCCGCGGGGCAACCTGATGCCGGTCCTCGGCTCGGGCCACCCGCAGGCGGACATCATGCTCCTGAAGTTCGCGCCGACCGCCGCCGAGATCGAGGAGGGGGTCGCGTTCTACGGCCGCGCCGGGAACGCTCTGCGGAAGAGCTTCCGGCGGCTGAACATCGACCCGCTCGTCGTCTACGGGACGCTCTGCGTCAAGTGCCCGGTCTCCGACCCGTCGCTGGCCGGGGGGGAGTGCATCGAGCGGATCGTCGAGGAGATCGCGATCGTCCAGCCCAAGATCGTCGTCGTCATGGGGGAGCGCGCGCTCGAGGTGCTCAACGACTTGGATGTCCCGCTGTCGCGAGAGCTCGGGGCCGACACCGGGAGGATCCAGGAGCTGACCCCGACGATCGACGCGCTCTTCGTGCCGGACATCGACGAGTCGCTCGACTCCGAGGAGTCCAAGCGCGAGTTCTGGTCCGCGTTCCGCATGCTCGGCGAGTGGTACGCCGATCTGCCGCCCTACTGAGCCGCGGCGCGATCTACACTGCTGCCGGATGGCGCTCGAGGAACGGACCATCGAGGATCTTCCGGAGCGTTGCGAGAACTGCGGCGCCACACTGACGGACTCCGAGAAGCAGCGCATCCTCGACGACGATGCCGGCGCCGCGCTCTGCACGATCTGCGCGACCGAGATGGACGCGGTCTCCGAAGGTGACGAGGAGGAGTTGTGAGGTGCGGCGACTTTGTCGCCGCAGCAACATGTGCCGTCAGGCGGCGAAGCCGCCGCAGTTATTCGCCCGACGGGCTGACGGTCAGCTTCACGCTCGAGACGCCGTCCCGCCGCTTCAGCACGAGGTACTGGGAGCCGGGCTTCGAGACCACAGCGGCGCCCTTTGCCTGCGCGTCGTATCCGTTGGGGTAGTGGCGTCGCGGGACGTAGACCGTCGTCTTCGAGCGCCGCGGTAGCACCTTGCCGTCTGGGGTCTTCGTCGAGTATCTGAAGCTGAAGGCGCCGCTGTCGGAGTCGTAGTCGATCGACGTCGGCGTGCCGGCGGTGACCTGCGGGTAGGGCCGCTCCAGCAGGGCGAGCTTCTTGCGAATGACGTTCGAGCCCTTCGGCGGCTTCCGCGGGTTCTCCACGATCGCCTGGACGTCTCCGGGGCCGCTGGTCGTCGGGTCGTCGCAGCCGCAGTAGGCCCACCACATCCAGGAGACGAGGTGCTGGTCGGCGAGGTCGACGATGTGCTGGATCCGCGGGTGCTGGTTGGTGGCCCCGAACTCGGTGAGCATCAGGGCGCGGTCGGTCTTGACCGCCTCCTGGTCGGCGTTGTCGAAGGTGAGCCCCTCCGTCGTCGGGCAACTCGGGGCGCTGTTGTCGAGGCAGTAGTCGTGGAAGCTGAAGCCCGAGTTCGACCCGATCTTCGGTAGGTGGGTCTGAGGCCCGAAGTTGAAGAGGACGTTCGGCTCCTGCCAGACGAGGTGGCGGCGATCGACCTTGCGGATCGCATCGGTGGTCTTGCGCATCATCGAAGCGAGCGGGCCGGTGTCGAAGGCCGGGCAGCCTGCCGGGTTGATGCATGGCTGCCAGTTCGAGCCGGGCCACGGCTCGTTCAGGAGGTCGTAGCCGAGGACCCCGGCGGTGTCGCGGAACCGGCCGGCGACGTGACGCCATGCGGCGGCGTAGCGGTCGACGAGGCCCACCCCGCCGGGCCCCGGGTCGTTTGCCCAGAAGTGATCGAAGGCGTGCTGGAGCGCCGGGTTGGTCAGGTAGTTGGTGGGAAAGCCGTTGCGAGGGTTGGAGAGGCCGTCGTCCTGGACCGCCCAGTCGGGCCAGCCCTCGCCCTGGAACTTCTCGTTGTAGAGGTCCTGGTGGAAGTCGAGCAGCGAGAAGACGCCGTTCTTGTCGAGGGTGCGCTCGGTGGCCGCGATGTGGTCGAGGTAGGCGTTGTCGTACTTCCCCGGCTTCGGCTCCACGCCGGCATAGATCACGCCGAGCCGCACGCCGTTGAAGCCGTGGCGGTGGAGGAACTGGGCGTCGTCCTTTCCAAAGCCGATCGCCTTCGGGTAGTACGGAGGGCGCTTGTAGACCATGTTCACGGCGTGGATGAGCACCACGCGGCCGTGGTCGTCGGTGATCCAACGTCCCTCGTGGCCGAGCGGCTGCGCCGGGACCCCGGCGAACGCCTTGGCCGTCACTCCCAGGAACGCGGCGGCGACGGCCGCCAGCGCCGCGCGCCTCACGCGGGCGCCGCTCCCGCAGCCACCGCGCCCATGTCCTCGAGCGTCGCGCTCGCCAGGCCGCGGACCACGATCACGTCGAGCGCCTCATAGCGCTCCAGCTCCGCCTGCGCCCCGTCCCGGTCCGCCGCAGCGACCCCGACCGTCCCCTCGGGCGCTCCGAGCCGGTCGAACTGGCGCCGGTAGCCGTCGTGGAGGTCGCGGTAGAACGATTCCTCCTTCGCGAGCCGTTCGGCCGCGTCCTCGCCGATGGCGGTGCGCACGTAGCCGAGCACCTGTGGCGGCTCGCGGCCGGCGTTCGCGGCGCCGCCGTGGACGTTCTCCCGCGACGTGGCGGCCGACTCGGGGGTCATCCAGTTGAGGAAGGCGCCGTCGAAGCCCGACCCGGCCAGCGCTGACATCTTCGGCCCCATCGCCGCGAGCACGAGCCGCACGCCCGGGATCGCTTCGCGCAGCGCGGGGAGAGCCTCGCGCATCGTGGTGAGCGGGCGCTCAGAGAATCCCGCGCCGACGCCGATCCGCAGGCGACCGCGGTCGAGCCCGAGGCTCTCGATGCGCTCGTTGATCTCTGCGGGGTCGTGGCGGTCGAGGGCCATCACGGCGACTCCGAGGTCGAGGGAGGTCGTGCCCTGCGCGAAGGCGGCCAGCGTCTCGAGCCCATTGGCGCCCGGGTGGTCGTTTGACCACATCGAGGAGTAGCCGAGCTCCTCGCAGCGGGCCGCCAGCGGGGTCGCGACCTCCGGGTCGAGCCCCGCCGCGACCCCGAATCCGCGGTCGCTCATCGCTCCAAGACCGCGACGCACTCGACGTGCGGCGTGTGCGGGAACATGTCCACCGGCGTCACCTGGCGGAGCCTATAGCCGGCCTCGGTGAGCTGAGCTGCGTTCGGCGCCAGCGTTGTCGGGTTGCAGGAGACGTAAACGATTCGCGGCGCGCCGCACTCGATCACGCGGCGCACGATCTTCTTCGAGAGCCCCGCGCGCGGGGGGTCGACGATCACGACGTCGGGCTTGCCGGCCTGCTCGAGCAGCGGCCGCACGCCGAGTCGCACGTTCTCGGCGATGAAGCGCGCGTTGCCGATCCCGTTCGCCTTCGCGTTGTGCTCGGCGTCGGAGATCGCCTCTGGGACGGTCTCCACGCCCCACACCTCGCCGGCCCGCTTGGCGAGGGAGATGCCGATGGTCCCGATGCCGCAGTAGAGGTCGAAGACTCGCTCCGTGCCGCGGAGGCCGGCCGCATCGCCCGCGAGCTCGCAGAGCCGCTCCGCCATCTCGGTGTTGGTCTGGAAGAAGGCAGCGGGGGAGATGCGGAAGCTGTGCCCGCCGAGCTCCTCGGTGAGGAACTCTCGGCCCAGGACCCCCGTGGGGCCGGCGGTGCCGCCGCTCGGTCCCTCGACGACCGTGTGCAGGTCGACCGGCGGCTTGCTGAAGCTGGCCGGGGAGGTGACCAGACGGGTCTGGACCTGGCCGGTCCGACGCCCCTCCCTGACCACCAGGTTGCGAAGGACGCCGCTCTGGTCGCGGCCGTCATGGGCGGGGATTCCCTCGCCGCGCGCCCAGTCGCGGATCTCGTTGCGGGCCTCGTTGTTGGCGACCGACGCGAGCTGGCAGTCCTCGGCGTCGATCACGTCCCGCCAGCTGCCGCGGCGATGGAAGCCGAGGACGAGCTTTCCGTCGTGCTCGCCGAACGAGTACTCGAGCTTGTTCCGGTATCGCCACTGTTCGACGGCCGGGACGATCGGCTCGAGCTCGAACCCGTCCAGCCCGCCAAGCCGGCGCAGCGCCTCGTCGACCTGGCTCGCCTTCTCCTGCAGCTGTCGCTCATAGGGCAGGCCCTGCCACGGCGCGCCCGGGCACGGCTCGCCCTCGTGTGTACAGCGATCGGGGACCCGGTCCGGGCTCGGGTTGATGAGCTCGACGGCGGTCGCCTCCGCGAACCCGCGCTTGGCCTTGGTGAGCCGGGCGCGAACGCGGTCTCCGGGCAACCCGCCCGACACGAACACCACGTAGCCGTCGGCGCGCGCGACGCCGCGGCCGCCCTGCGCGAGCGAGTCGATCTCCAGCACCAGCTCGTCTCCCGCGCGGGGGCGCGGGCCGCGCTCTGTCTGGGCCGTGGCCATCGTCCTATCGTTGCAGCACGGTGTCCTTCGACCTCGAGTCCTACCGCGAGCGAGCCGAGCGCTTCGGCGAGGAGCTCTCGCGCGAGTACTACCGGCACCTCGCGGGCCACAAGCCCGAGCTGGAGATCGAGGGGATCTACGACTCCTACGGCGATCTGTTCGCGCGCGACTCGGTCACGGCGCTTCGCGACCTCGCCGGCTCGGCCGACGGAGGCGACGAGGAGCGACGGCTCTCCTACCTGCTTCATTTCGCCTTCGACGGGCTCGTGGGGATGGAGACCCGCGGCGAGGCGGCGGAGCTGGCCGGCCTGGAGGCGTCGCTGGATGTGGATGCGGGCGACGGCCCGATGCCGTACCGGGCGGTGGTCATCGCGCAGGCGAACGAGGTGGACGGCGAGCGGCGCGAGGCCCTGGAGGTGGCGCGGAACGCGGTGCTGGAGGAGCGCCTCAATCCCATCTACGGCAGGGCGCTTCAGCGGGCGCACGAGATCTGCCGGGACTTCGGCTGGCCGAGCTACACGGACGCCTACGCCGAGCTGCGGGGGATCGACCTGGAGCGGCTGCGCGAGCAGACCGGGCGCTTCCTCGAGGCGACCGAGGAGCGCTACGGGCCGGTGCTCGACGACCAGCTCGAGCGTGCCGCGCTCCCCGGCCTGGGGGAGCTCCGCCGGTCGGACCTGCCGCGGTTCTTCCGCGCGGCCGAGCTCGACGAGCTGTTCCCGGCGGAGCGCCTCATCCCGTCGTTCGAGGAGACGCTCGCCGGGCTCGGGATCGACCTGCGGGCCCAGCCGAACGTCCATCTGGATACCGACTCCCGTCCGACCAAGTCGCCGCGCGCCTTCTGCAGCACGCCGCGGGTTCCCGGCGAGATCTACCTCGTGATCGCGCCGACCGGCGGGCGAGACGACTACGGGTCGCTCTTCCACGAGGGTGGCCACACGGAGCACTACGCGAACACCCTGGAGGAGCTCGCGTTTGAATTCCGCCAACTCGGGGACAACTCGGTCACCGAGTCGTTCGCGTTCCTCCTGGAAAACGTGGGCTCCGACCCTCTGTGGCTCTCCGAGCGGCTCGGGATCGAGGACTCGGAGGCGGCGGTCGAGCACGCGCGGGCGTTTCGCCTCGTGATCATCCGCCGGTACGCGGCGAAGCTCGCCTACGAGCTCGAGCTGCACGGCCCGGCGGCGGATCTCGGCAGGATGCCCGCGCGGTATTCGGAGCTGCTCGGCGGGGCGGTTCGGGTGCCATGGCCGCAGGTGAGTTGGATGGCCGACGTCGACGACGGCTTCTACGCCGCCTGCTACCTGCGGGCGTGGGCGCTCGAGACTCACTGGCGGTCCGCGCTCCGGGACCGGTTCGGAGAGCGGTGGTTCTCGAGCCCGGAGGCCGGGGAGTGGCTGCGAGGCCTGTGGAGTAACGGGCAGCGGCTTAACGCGGACGAGCTGCTGGCCGAGACGCTCGGCGAGGAGCTTGATTTCGGGCGCCTGGCACGGTCCATCTGAGGCCTCCGGCGCGTATTCGAGCCTGGGTAAGCTCACACAAATGAACGGCACCAGCCAGTTTCGGAGCTGAAGCTCCTCACTAGAACAAATTGCCCGTCATCGGACATGTGCACCTCAAGGTCTCCAACCTCGATCGCTCCGAGGAGTTCTACCGGGACGCCCTCGGGCTCGAGGTGACCGAACGAGTCGGCGGGAGCTTCGTCTTCATGTCGTTCGGCTCCTCGCACCACCATCTGGCGCTCCAGGGACACCCGGACGCGCCGCCGGCGGATCCGGAGGCGCTGGGGCTCTACCACTTCGCGGTCGAGGTCGACGACGAGGAGGAGCTGGGCAGCGCAATCGATCGGATCAGGGAGGCCGAGATCGAGTTCGCCGCCGTGGACCACGGGATCTCGAAGTCGGTGTACTTCAGCGACCCCGACGGGCACGGCGTCGAGGTCTACTGCGACACGCGCGAGCTGCGCCATCGCCCCGAGTGGGAGGGCATCGCCGCGCCGCTCGACGTCGACGAGCTCCCGCGCAACTAGGCGCCGGCCCTACTTCTCCAGGCGGCGGTCGATGTCGCTGAGGAGGCCCTTGCGCGCCTTGCCGCGGCGCTCGCGGGCGCGGACTTGCCGGAGCTCAGCCGGGCTCAGGTCGCTCAGCCTGGACTTGACCTGGGTGGCGGTGAGCTGGTCGTAGGCGGTGATCGGCCCCCCGGCGGTCACCCCGGAGCGGCGCCGTAGCCGGTCAGCCTGGGCGAGGGGGGCGTCGGCCGCGTCGCGGGCCGCCCGGGCGGCACGGCGAGCCTCAGCGGTCGCGCGGCGTCGCGCCGGGGCGGTGCGGGACTCGACCTCGCGCTGGGCCTGGTCGAGCAGGCGCTCCAGCTGCTTGACGAGCTCGTCGGAATAGCGCCGGCTGCGGTTGAGGAGGCTGGAGACGAGCTCATTGGCGTCGTCGCGGGTCATGCGACCACGCTTGACGGCGTCGTCGACGACGTCCTGAAGGCGCTCGCGCGAGAGGGTCACGCTGTGCTCGAGTGCGTCGCGGAAGGCCTCGACGCTCTTGTCGGCCCGCCCGGCGCTGCCGGCGCCGCTCGAACTGCTCGTGCTACTCGTGCTCCGCTTGGTGGTGGAGCGCTTCGCGCTCGAACCCGAGCCGCTCGAGCTCTTCGACTTCGAGCCGGAACGTGAGCCACCTGATCTAGTCGCCATCAAGACTCCTCTCACAGTTTCTCGTCGGCACCTGCGCGCCGGATGGCGCTCGGGAATGACTATCCCACGATTGAAGAGCACCCGCTGCGGTCAGCCCCGTACCATCTCCGGCTTCCCATGGCTCGTCATTTCCTCACCGGCGAAGAGCTGTCGCGCGACGAGCTGAACGCGCTGCTGGACCGGGCCGCGGAGCTCAAGGCGGGACGTTCCGCAGGCATTGGGCGCGAGGCCCTTCCGGGTCGCAGCATCGCGCTCGTCTTCGAACGGCCCTCCACCCGCACGCGCGTCTCCTTCGAGGTCGGCGTGGCGGAGCTCGGCGCGACGCCGATCGTTCTACGCGGCGACGAGCTGCAGCTGACACGCGGCGAGTCGATGGGGGACACGGGACGCGTCCTCTCGCGCTACGTCCACGGGATCGTCATCCGGTGGGGATCGCACGAGATCGTCGAGGGCCTCGCCGCCGGCGCGTCCGTGCCGGTGATCAACGGGCTCACGCCGGACCATCACCCGTGTCAGGTCCTGGCCGACCTGCTCACGCTCCGCGAGCGGTTCGGCGACCTCGACGGCCTGAAGCTCGCGTACGTCGGCGACGGCAACAACATGGCGCGCTCCCTGGCGCTGATGGGCCGGATCGCGGGGGTCGAGGTGCGCGTCGCGTCACCCGACGGCTACCGGCTGGAGCCGGGTATCGCCGCCCTCGACACGACCGATCCCCGCGAGGCGGTCGACGGCGCGGACGCCGTCTACACCGACGTCTGGGTGAGCATCGGGGACGAGACGGAAGCGGAGCAGCGCCGCGCCGAGCTGGCCGCGTACCGGGTCGATGCGGACCTGTTGAGCCACGCCGCCGACCGGGCGATCGTCCTCCACTGCCTGCCCGCGCATCCGGGCGAGGAGATCACGGAGGACGTGCTGTACGGCGATCGCTCTGTCGTCTTCGACGAGGCGGAGAATCGCCTCCACGCACAGAAGGCGCTGCTGGAGCTGCTCGTCGAGTAGGCACGTGGGAGCCGCCAGCGAATCGAGAATGCAGTTAGTGGCCCTATGCGCGACTAACTACAGTTTCGGCAGCGTGGGTCACCCACCTAGACTTGCGCTGAGGCCCCGTGGTGTAAGGGTTGAGCACGCGGCCCTTTCAAGGCCGAAGAGCTGGGTTCGAATCCCGCCGGGGCTATAGCCAGCCATGCAGCCCGAGATCCATCTAGGCCCGCTCACCCTCCAGACGTTCGGGATCGCGTTCGCCCTCGCGTTCATCGCTGCGGGCGCGGTGCTCGGCCGGCGGCTGAAGGAGATCGGCAAGCCCACCGACTGGGCCTACGAGCTGGTCATCTGCGCACTCGTCGGGGGCATCATCGGGGCGCGGCTCAACTACGTCATCCAGAACTACGACGCCGTCAAGGGCGATCTGCTCGGGAACCTGTTCTCCGGCTCGGGTCTCGTGTGGTTCGGCGGCGCGATCGGCGGCGCGATCGCCGTGGCGCTGTGGGCGTGGCGCCGCAAGATGCTGAACCTGACGCTGCTGGATATCTGCGCCGTGCCCCTGTCGGTCGGCTACGCGCTCGGGCGGATCGGCTGCCAGGTCTCCGGCGACGGCGACTACGGCA
>DASQCL010000177.1:0-9952 GCA_035634715.1 Solirubrobacterales bacterium | reverse complement strand
AACTAGCCACGGACCGCTCGCCGGGTGGCCGCCGCCGGATCGTGCAGTTTCACCGCGGCCGCGACCTCTACATGCAGAAGCACCATTCGAAGCCCGTGGTGGTGCTGTCGCGCCTGCTGTGGTCGGCGTCGTACGTTCCGCGGGCGCTCGCCGCGAACTTCATGCGAGGCCGGGACCCGGGCACCTACTGGCTCCACGCCCGCCAGGCGCTGCGACCCGGCAGCGGCGAGGGCATGCGCGAGGCGGCCGACGCGTACAACGCCGCCCATGCTCCGGGCGGTCAGGTCCCCGAGCGGTCCTCGTCGCGCGCCGCGACCTCGTAGACCTCGGGCCCGAAGTCGGACTGCTCGTCCTCGTCGGCCCCGGGGTCAGCCGTCGCCGCGCGAAGGCTCTTGGCGCGCGCGGCGATCGCGGATGGGCGTAGGAGCTCGGCCAGGCCGGTGCGCTCCTCCTCGTGGAGGAAGCCGAAGAGGTACAGGATTCCGGGGTAGGCGAGCCAGAGCACGCCGCGGCTGAGCAGGCCGATCGCGCCGGAGGTCGGCAGCAACAGCTCGCCGGCAGCGACCACCCCCGCCGCAGACAGCAGCACCAGGGCAAGGCGGCGCCATTCGTACGGGACCGGGAAGAGACGCTGCGTGAACGCGTACATGAGCACGAGGACGACCACGTACGAGCCCACCAGCGCGAGCCCGGCGCCGACGATGCCGTGCGAGGGGACGAGGATGAGGTTCAGGATCACGTTCGTCACCACCGCCGCGATGGTCGCGGGGAAGCTGTACTCGGTGCGCCCGGTGCGCCCGAGGATCACGACCATCGCCAGGTAGAGGCCATAGAGGCCGATTCCCGTCGCCAGGAGACCGACCGCCTGGTAGGACGCGAAGAAGTCGGGCGCCGCGAGCAGCCGGACGATCCAGCGCGATTCGAGCCACAGCCCGCTCGCCGCGAAGGCGAGCACGGCAGCGAACCAGGTGAAGATCGAGGAGTAGACCCGCCGCGCCTCGTCGTCGTCCTGGATCGAATAGGCGAGTGGCGGCCAGGCGAGCTGCAGGCCGCGCACGAGCACCTGCATCGCCTGGGCGAACTTGACGGCGAGGGCGTAGAGGCCGACCTCGGCGAGTCCCACCGTCCGAGCGATGATGATGCGGTCGATGAAGTTGAGGGAGTAGAGCGAGAGCTCTGCCGGCATCGTCGGGAGCCCGAACCGGAACATGCGGCGCAGGAGGGGAGTGTCTGGGACCAGCGCTAGGCGGCGGCGCTCGCGCCACAGCATCCAGACCGTGACCGACGCTCCGGTCGCATAGGTCCCGAGGAGGATGCCGCTCGCACGCTCCCCCTCGACGACGATCAGGAACACCGTGAACGGGATCGTGATCAGGACGTTGACGATCGTGATCCCGAAGTAGGCCTTCGCTCGCTCGTCGAGCCGCAGCAGGGTGAGCGCATACTCGTAGAGCGTCTGGGCCCACAGGCCGAGGATCGCGAGGCGCGCGAGGCCGGCGTCCTCGTGGCCGAGTAGCGCCTGGGAGATCGGCCCGGCGATGGGAAGCAGGACGAGGGAGAGGATCGTCGCGCCCCAGAAGAGGGAGGCGAACCCAGTGGCCACAACCGCAGGTGAGCGCTCGTTCGGCAGGTAGTAGAAGCGGAGGATCGCCTCGATGACCCCGAGCCTGACGACGATGCTCGCGGCGATGACGGAGGCGAGCATCACCTCCGCCGCGCCGTAATCGCTCGGCGAGAGGTAGTGCGTATAGATCGGCAGCAGGAAGACCGCGATCAGCTTCGAGAGGACGCTCGAGGCCGTGTAGGCGGCGCCGGTCGTCGCGAGGCGGCGCAGGTAGTCGAACATCGCGCTGAGCTAGGCGGCGGCTGGTCGCGGGTCGCCCGGCTGGGGAGCCGGCGTGCCGCCTGCGACCGGCACCTCGGATCCCGCCACGCGTTTGCGCCTCAGCGCCACCCCCACCCCCAGGAGCGCCCAGGTCGCCGGGTCGACCGTGAAGTCCGCGTAGCCGAGGCTGTGCACGAAGATCGCCACGAAGCACGCTGCTACGGCCGCCGCTCCGACAGAGCCGCCCGCGCCGCCCAGCAGGACGATCAGCGCGAGCACCACCAGCGCCACGTAGACGATCAGGCCGATGGCACCCTGCTCCGCGCCCACGGTCAGCGGCTCGCTGTGCGAGGCCGTGGTCTTTGCGGTCGGGTCGATCCTGTCCTTGAACGCCGTCCCGAAGGAGCCGGATCCAAATCCCCACAACGGGCGGTCCCTGGTGAGGTGATAGCCGCCGCTGATCAGGCTCACCCGGCCGCTGGAGATGTCGTTGATCTTGTCCGACGAGCTCAGGTCCTCGCGGCCGACGCCGCTCACCGCGAAGAAGATCGCCATCGCCGCCACGATCACAACCCCCGCTCCGACGGCCCACCGAATCCCCCACCGAAGGGCCATGACGACCAGGAGACCGGCGATCAACGCCGCGAACCCGGTGATCGAGAAGCTGAGCGCCAGCGCGGCGAGCAAGATGCCGGCAACGACCGCGGCGGCGATCGCGAGCCCCGTGTTCCGCGCCCATGCCAGGTACGCGCCCAGCGCCACCAGCACGAGTGCAAGCGCCCGCGCCAGGATGTTCGGGTCGTAGAAGAGCGAGTTGACGCGGAAGTAGAGATGCAGCTGGTTGGAGGCGAGCAGGTCCCCCTTGCTGAGGAGGAGGTCGCGAGCCGCGTACTCCCAGAACGCGACCCCGGCGAAGACAAGCGCGACCGCGGAGACCGTGACCAGGATCCAGCCCAGCAGCCGATCGCTCCAGCGGACCTCACCGAGCATCACGAACAGCAGCGCAAAGGGAACGAGGAAGAAGGAGGCGTTCTCGATCGCGTTCGAGACGTCGACTGAATACGCGCTCTGGATCGCGTAGAGCACCAGCGTGGCGGCCAGCACTCGGTAAAGCCAGACGACCGCCGTCGAGTCCCGCCGGCTTGGCGGATGCGCCTCCGGCGCACCATCGGTGCGATCGCCGCGGCCTCGGAGCGCCGCGTACCCGAAGCACAACACGCCGCCCGCGATCACCACATAGAGCGGCACGAGGAGGTGCGAGGTCTGCCCGCCGACGTGAACCGGCACCCGCAGGGGCAGGACCGCGAAGGTCGCGAGGGGAAAGCTCCAGGGCCAGCGGCGGAAGATCGCGGCGACGGCCGCTGCCACGACCACCGCGGCGGCGACCGCCACGGCGAGCTTCTCCGGGGGGTGGCGCAGCGCGACGAGCCGCGAGCTGCCCCAGACGTCGCCCGCGATCAACACGGGCGCGGCGATCAGGGCGACCAGGGCGCAGCCGTAGCGGAGGCGCGCGTCGCGGGCCAGGAGCGCCCCGGCAGCTGCGCCGCAGGCGATCAGCATGCCGAGAAACTGCGGTACGGAGGCCGTCACCGAGAGCCCCCTCCGACCAACGTCATCTCCTGCGGATAGACCATGTCACGACCCTGGTCCGGAAGCACCACCCGCAACCGGTACTTCTCATCGGGGCTTGCGAGCTTCCCGGCATCGGTCCGCCCGTCCCAGTGGTACGTGATGTCGCGGCCGGCGAGAAGGGGTCCGCGGTACAGAGTGCGGATGCGCTGACGCTGGGGGCCGACGATCTGCACGACGGCGTGGGGATCGGTGTCGCGGATGAAGAACTCGATCCTCGCCGTGCGGGGGTGCTTGGTGTGCCCCGCGGGAGCGAACTTCGACGTCAGGTGTTGGACTTCGAGCTCCAGCTTGGGGGTCCGGGCGTGGACCACGACGCCCGCAACGACCACGGCCGCGACGAGCAGCAGCGCGAACAGGGCCGACGCGATGCGGGTCAGCGCGTCCGGTCCCTTCCGGCGATGACCACCACGTCGGCGTTCCCCGCCGCGTCCTGCGTCGCGCGGTCGATCTTCTGAATCGGTTTCACGCCGAGGTCGTGCGCGACCTTCAGCGCGGCCTTCTTCTCGTTCGGCTCGTACATCACGACGGTCTGGTCGTACTCCTTGCGGCTGTTGCCCACGGTTCCGAGCGTGAAGTTGTTCGCCCTCACGTCATCGGCGACCTTCGCACCGAGGCCCGCTACCGCCGTTCCGTTCAGCACCGCGACGCTGACGTCGTGAGGCACGAACGCACCGGGCTTTCGCGACTGCTGCGATCCCGTGTTGTCGTTCAGGAGCCGCTCCGAGCCGAAGATGCCGACCACGCCGAGGATCACCGCTCCTGCGGCAATCGCGGCGAGCACGCTTGGCTGGCTGACGCGCGCCGCGAATCGCCGCCAGCGCGGATGGGGGAGGAGCGCCTCCCGCTCAGTCGTGATCTGCTCAAGGGCCGGCCGCTCGCTGGTGGTCGTCTGGGAGCTCGGGGCGGGTGCTGCCTCCGTCGGTGGGGCCACCGCGGTCTGCTCGATGGGCGCCTCCACTCCGAGGATCTCCTCCAACTCGGCCTCGGCCCGGTCGAGCAGCGCCTCGCTGCGCGCCATGTCCTCGGCCGGGTGGTTGGGGACCGCCTCCATCCACGTCTGGATGCGGGCCAGGTCGCGGCGCTGCGAGAGGTAGAGCACGATCAGGAACAGACAGCCGACCACTGCCGCCAGCGAGACGTACGTGGGCATGCGGTGGGCGGCGTCGTAGAGGACCTTGACAACGGTGGAGGCGAGAGGCATGCACTAACCCCCTCCCCCGAAACCGGCGTCGTCGAGGCCAAGTACGAGGGCGAGGTCGACCTTGCCCGCCGCGGCCTTGGTCTCGGGCGTCATGGGCTGGACGGGCGTGTCGCCCAGCTCCTTCTTGACGGCCGCCGCGAACTTCTGCGCGTCGGATCGCATCCCACTGGTGTACTCCACGACGGTCTGGGGCACGCTCGTGGTCGCGTTGCCCACGGGCCCGGTCTTGTAGCCAGACTTCGTCACGACCTTCTGCTCGACGGTCGCCGCGAGGCCGGGCACGGACGTGCCGTTGATCACCGCGACCGTGGCCTTCGGCCTGGCATTGGACCCGTGCTTGCCGTTCCCTCCTCCTCCGCTGCCGCCCACGAGCCCGAACCCGCTGGTGACGACGCCGACCGCGATCACCGCAATCGCCAGCAGGACGAGGACGTAGCGGCCGTCTATCGGGAGGCGGCGGTCAATGGCTACGAAGCCGTCGCGGATACGCCACCAGAAGCGCTGCAGGGCGCCCCGGAACCGGCGCGTGGCCGGCTGCGGTGCAGCCTCGCCCTCGGCGACCTCCGCCTCATCCTCCTCGCGTGAGGCCTCGGCCGCGGCCTGGACCGCCTCGGCCGCCTCGGCCGCGCGCTCAGGGGCGCGCCCCGCCCAGTCGCGGACACGGCGGATCTCGCGCGCCTGCTGAAACAGGAGGAACGCCAAAACCGCCAGGCCCACGAAGGCGACGATGCCCAGAACGGGCCCGATGGACTCGATCGCGTGCATCGGTGACGGCGCATCTTATGGCGCGCCAGACCCGTAACCGCGCTGCCAGCAGGGAGGTTGCGCTACGAGGGGCCGAGCGTGGACTCGGCGACGCGCTCTTCCACGACCTCGACCACGCGGTCCGCCAGGCCCGCCTCGTCGCCTGACGCGACGAGGGACTCCAGGCGGTCCACCGAGCGTCCGACCCAGTCGGGGTCGAGCGGGCGCGCTCGCACCGCGCGGACGATCCGCTCCGCGGTCGTCGGCCGTGCCTTCTCGTCGCTGTTGAAGAGCTCCTCGCGAAGCTTCTCCCCGGGCCGCGGCCCGATGAACTCGATCGCGACGTCAACGTCGGGCTCGTATCCGGCCAGGATGATCATGTTGCGCGCGAGGTCGAGGATGCGGACGGGCTCCCCCATCTCGAGCACGAACACGTCTCCCGATCCGGCCCCCAGGTCACCCGCCTGAATGACCAGCTGCACGGCCTCGTGGATGGTCATGAAGTAGCGGGCCATGTCCGGGTGGGTCACGGTGACGGGTCCGCCCTTCTCGATCTGGCTGCGGAAGATCGGCACGGCGCTCCCGGACGAGGCGAGCACGTTGCCGAACCGGACGCTGATGAAACGGGTGGCCGCATGGCGCCGGCCCGCAGCCTCGACGATCCACTCAGCCATCGCCTTTGAGGCGCCCATGACGGTTCTCGGATTGACGGCCTTGTCGGTCGACACGAGGACGAACCGCTCGGTGCCGGCGGCGGCGGCGGTCTCCGCCGTCACGCGGGTCGCGATGGCGTTGTTGCGGACCGCTTCGAGGGGGTTGGCCTCCATCAGCGTGACGTGCTTGTAAGCGGCGGCGTGGAAGACAACGTCGGGCTTGAAGCGCTGCATCACCTCCAGCATCCGTTCGCCCTCCTTGCAGTCGGCGAGCACGGCCTCGACTCGGGTGAAGTGCCATTCCTCGAGCATCTCCCGGTCGATGCGGAAGAGGTTGTCCTCGGCGTGGTCGAGGAGCACCAGGAGCTTGGGGCGAACCCTCGCGATCTGCCGGCTCAGCTCCGCGCCGATCGAGCCGCCGGCGCCGGTGACGAGGACGATCTTGTCCTCCAGGTAGGCGCCGACGCGGTCGAGCTCCATGACCACCGGCTCTCGTCCGAGGACGTCCTCGACGCGCACCTCGCGCAGCTGGCGGGTGAGCTGGACGCCGCCGCGGAGGAGCTCGAACACCGTGGGGAGGGTCCGCACGGGGATGTCCCGCTCCCGGCAGGCGGCCACGACCTTGGCGCGCAGCACGCCCGGCGCTGACGGGATCGCGATCACGACCTCGTCCGGGCCTTCGCGGTCGAGGATCTCGGTGATCTCCCCGGTCGAGCCAAGGACCTTCACGCCGGCTGCGGTCATGTCGCGCTTGCCGGGGTCGTCGTCGACGAAGCCGATCGCCCGGACCCCGAGGTCGGGGTTCAGCTTGAGCTCGCGAACGACCATCTGGCCGCCGGACCCCGCCCCGATGATGAGCACGCCGCGCGTCCTGGCGCCGCGCGTGGCCTTGTCAGGACGCTCCGCGATCGTGCGCCGGACGAGGCGCGCGCCGCCCACCAGCAGGATCGTGAGCAGCAGGTCGAAGACGACGACGGAGCGAGGAAGGTTGTAGTCGTACGGCTTCGCCAGCGTGAAGACCGCGACGAGGATCATGCTCGCCACCACCGACGCCCTCACGACCGGCCACATGTCGGGGAGCTGGAAATAGCGCCACCACTTGCGGTGGAGGCCCAGGACCTCGAACACGATCGCCTTGCCGATCGCGACGAAGGCGATCGACCCGGCGAGCATCGTCACGTACCGATGCGGGATCCCAATCGGCACGTCCAGGAACCGCAGCACGAACGCGAGTCCGAACGCCGCCGCAGCGAGCACCGCGTCGGCCGCGAACTGCTGGGCGCGGCGCTTGAACACAGGGTCCTGTAGACGGTCCTTTAGGCGGGCCACCGGCACGAGTGTAATGCTGCCCTCCCGTGCCAGCCGACATTTTGGACCCACTCGTCACCGCCGCGACCAACGTCATCGATTCGCTGGGCCTCGCGGGCGTGTTCGTGCTCATGACCCTCGAGAGCGCCTGCATTCCCATCCCGAGCGAGGCGATCATGCTGTTCGCCGGGTTCAACGTGTCGGAGGGGAACATGACCCTGTTCGGCGTCGTGGCCGCCGGCGTGCTTGGGAACCTCGTCGGCTCGCTGATCGCGTACGCCGCCGGCTACTACGGACGGATCGAGTTGCTCGATCAGAACCGCTTCATCCACATCAACCGCAAGCACCTCGAGTGGGCCGACAACTGGTTTCAGAAGCACGGGTCGGCGACCGTGTTCTTCTCGCGGATGATCCCGATAGTCCGCACCTTCATCTCGCTGCCGGCCGGCTCCGCGCGCATGCCGCTCGGCCGCTTCGTGCTCTTCACCACCGCTGGATGCATTCCATGGGTCCTCTTGCTGGCGCTCATCGGCCGTGAGGTCGGCTCGCGGTGGGAGGACTGGCGTGGGTACCTCCACTACGTCGACTACGTGGTGATCGCGGCCGTCGTGCTCGGGATCGTCTACCTCATCGTCAAGCGGCGCAGGGCGGCGGCCACGCCGGAGTCGACCCCCTCCGCTTGATCGCCAGTCGGCTCCGGGCCAGGTCCCGGGGCGCCCTCACGTGGCGGAGGGCTCTGATCCTCGGGGGCGTGCAGGGACCGGCGGAGCTCCTGCCGGTGTCGAGCTCGGCGCACGTCTCGTTGCTCCCGTGGTTCGCCGGCTGGCGGACGGACGACCTGGATCCCGAGACCAGAAAGAGCTTCGAGGTCGCGCTTCACACGGGAACCGCCGTCGCGCTCGTGATCGCCCAGCGCCGCGCGGTGGTGAGCGAGCTCCGACGTCTCGGCGCTCGCCGCGCGGCCGCGATCGCGCTGTCACTGCTCCCACCGGCGCTCGTCGGCTATGGGCTCGAACGCCACATCGAGCGCCGCCTCGGCGGCCCGCGCACGATCGCCGCGGGGCTGCTTGCCGGATCGGTCGCGATGCTCCTCGCCGACCGGGCGCCACAGGAGCGGACCGAGGACGACCTGGGCCCCGCCGATGGGCTTGCGCTCGGAATCGGCCAGGCGACGGCCCTCGTTCCGGGCGTCTCCCGCAACGGCGCGACGGTCGCCGCCGCGCGCTGGCGCCGGTACCGCCGCGCCGACGCGAACCTGCTGTCCCGGATCGTCGCGCTCCCCGTCATCCTCGGCGCGACCGGCCTCAAGGGAGCCCGGATGCGGCGCCGCGGGCCGGATCGCTCCACGACGGCCGCGATCGCATCGGGCGCCGCGGCGTCCTTCGTCTCCACCCTCGCGTCCCAGCGCCTCATGGCCCTGACGGATCGCGACCGCTCGCCCTGGCCCTTCGCCGCCTACCGCATCGCGCTGGGCGCTGCGGTCGTCACCAGGCTGCGCCGTGGTTGAATCCGCAACGTGAAGCCCGCCGACGGAGACGCAGGAGGAGCGGAGGCGTATGCGCGCGCAGGCGTGAGCCAGTCGGCCGCGAGCACGGCCGTGGAGGCCCTCGTCAGGAGCCTGGAGCGGATCGACACGGGCAAGCCGTCCCGCGTGGTCCCGCTGCCCGGGCACTACGCGAGCGTGCTGCGACTCGACGATCGCATGGGGCTGGCGCTGTCTACCGACACCGTCGGTACCAAGATGGTCGTCGCCGAGCGCCTTGGGCGCTACGACACGATCGGGATCGACTGTGTGGCGATGAACGTCAACGACGTGATCTGCGTGGGCGCGGAGCCGATCGCGATGCTCGACTTCATCCTCACGGAACGGGCGGACCCAGAGATCTGCGGCGAGCTGGGGATCGGGCTGGCCCGCGGGGCGGAGCTCGCCGGGGTGGAGATCCCCGGCGGCGAGATCGCCCAGGTGGGCGACATCGTGTCCGGCCAGGAGCTGGGCGGCTCGTGCGTCGGACTCGTCGCTCTCGACGCGATCGTCACCGGCGCCGACGTGGAGCCCGGCGACCCGGTGATCGGGCTCCCCTCGTCCGGCCTTCACTCCAACGGCTACACCCTCGCCCGCGCGGCCCTGGCCGACGTGCCGCTCGACGACGACCGCCTGGGCCGGCCGCTCGGCGACGTCCTGCTCGAACCCACCGAGATCTACGTCCGGCCGATCCTTGAGCTGCTCGCCTCTCCCGGCGGGGTACGCGGCCTCGCCCACATCACCGGAGAGGGATTCGACAACCTGCTTCGGCTCGAGGCCGAGGTCGGGTACGAGATCGACGACCCGCTGCCGGTGCCCCCGGTCTTCGGCCTGATCCAAAAGCTCGGCGAGGTGTCCGACGCGGAGATGCGCGAGGTGTTCAACTTGGGCTGCGGCTTCTGCTGCGTGGTCGCCGCGGACGACGAGGGGGCTGCGCTCGAGCTCCTACAGCGTCACTATCCGGACGCGAAGCGAATCGGGCGGGCAACCGACCGGCCCGGAGAGGTGTCCGTGTGAGCACGCGAATCGGGATCCTGATCTTCGACGAGCTGACGGCGCTCGACGCG
>DASQCL010000176.1:0-5603 GCA_035634715.1 Solirubrobacterales bacterium | reverse complement strand
CCGACGCCGCCTGCGGATCCCGGCAGGGGTGGCGGTCGCCGCGACCGCGGCGGGCCCATTCGCGCTGGCGGTGCTCCTCCCGCGCACGAAGGGCAGGGATGCGGGCCTGTTCGCGCTCCAGATGTGGGCGTTCACGGTGGTCCACGAGCTCCCCTACGACAAGCCCGATCGGTTGAGGGAGCGGCTTCGGGTCCGCTACCCGATCAAGGCGGACCGAGTGCTCGGGGCCGGCGAACTGCCGAACGTCCGGCTCCAGCGGGCGTTCGCGCGGCCCGGAGAGGTGACCAAGCTCGACCGCGTTCTCGCCATGGTTCACTGGGCCTGGTTCATAGAGCCGCATCTGGCGCTCACCTGGATCCTGCTGAGCAACCAGGGCCGGTTCCCGCGCGCCGCGAGGCAGATGGGCGCTGCGTTCGACATCGGCTGCGCGATCTACTTCGCGGTTCCCACGGCGCCGCCTTGGTGGGCGGCCGAGGAGGGCTATCTCGACGAAGAGATGGAGGTTGGCGGTGCGGGCCGAGAGAGCGAGGAGATCGTGGCCGCGTCGGCCCCGCCCCGGCTGCGGCGCGTGATGGTTGAAGCGGGGGAGGGGACCTGGGGTCGCGCCTGGCCCGCCCTCTACTCCTCTCTCGGCGGCAACCCGTGGGCGGCGATGCCCTCCCTGCACTTCGGCACCTCCGTGCTGGCGGCCCTGCTCCTCACGGAGTCGGGGCGGGTCGCCGGCGCGGCCGGCTGGTCGTATGCGCTCACGCTCGGGTTCGCGCTCGTGTACCTGGGCGAGCACTACCTGATCGACCTGCTGGCGGGGGCGGCTGTGGTCGTCGCGGTCCGAAGGGGCGAGCCGCTCGCCCGCCCGCTTGCGGACCGGGTGAGTCGCCTGGCGCAGCGGCTCGAGCGGATCGCGAACAGCTGAACACCCGCCGCGGCGGGTGTTTCGCCGGGGCGGCTGGCTGACAAACGAACGGCTGGGCCGCCTGGCAGTATTAGAGGCGATGGGGAACGACCATGATGTGGTCGATCGGGATCTGACCGAGGAGGATAAGGAGACCGAGCCTTCCTTCTTTGCATCGCCAAAACGGCTCCTCCAGACCGGCTTGGTGGTGCTGCTGCTCCTCGCGGCGATCTACGTCTTCCTGCCCAAGATCGTCGGGATCAAGGGCGCCGTAAGCCAGCTCTCCGACGCCACCCCCGGCTGGCTCGTCGTCGCGCTCGGCTTCGACGTCGCGATGTTCTTCTCGTACGTCGCGCTCTTCCGGGGCGTGGTCGGCGAGCGCGTCGCCGGCCTCGAGTGGAACGAGTCGTACCAGATCACGATGGCGGGCCTGGCCGCCAGCCGCCTGTTCTCCGCGGCCGGCGCCGGCGGGATCGTGCTCACCTACTGGGCGCTACGAAAGGCCGGCATGGAGCGGCGCCAGACGGCCCGACGGATGGTGGCATTCCTCGTCCTGCTGTATGCCGTCTACATGGTCGCGCTCGTCGTGTTCGGCGTGCTGCTCCGGGTGGGCGTCCTGAGCGGGGAGGCGCCGGTCGGGTTGACGATCGTGCCGGCCGCGATCGCCGGAGCGATCCTGGTCGTGGGCCTGCTGACCGCGCTGATTCCCGACGACGTGGAACGCCGGCTCTCGCGCTTCGCGCAGGGATCCAGGTTCGAGGGCCTGGCGAAGCGGCTGGCAAGCGCCCCGGCGACGCTCGCCAGCGGCACCAGGACGGCGATCGACTTCGTTCGCAATCCGTCCCGGGGTGGCCTCGCGGTGGTCGGCGCGGTCGGCTTTTGGGCGTGCAACATCGGCATCCTGTGGGCCGCCTTCCACGCTTATGGCGTCCACGTGCCACTCGGGGTGGTCGTCCAGGGCTTCTTCGTCGGCATGGTCGCGAACCTGTTTCCGCTGGCGCCCGGTGGGGTGGGGGCGGTCGACGCCGGGATGATCGGCACGTTCGTGCTCTTCGGCCTGCCGGGCTCCGAGGTGTTCGCCGCGGTGCTGACCTACCGGCTGGTGGCGTTCTGGTTGCCGATCCCGCCCGGGATCGTGGCCTTCTTCCAGCTGCGCAGGACGGTGGCCCGATGGGAGGAGGACCGGGCCCATGCGCCGCTCGCCGAGCGGGTGGGTGAGCCACTCCGCGGGGCCGCCATTACTTCAGAAAGTAAAGTATGATGGTTTATAAGGGTTGCCCCCGAAACGGGGAAGCCGCTAAGAAGACGGAGTGAATGTGAACGACAACAGCCGAGTCGAGAACGTGATCATCATCGGTGGGGCGTCCGCGGGGTACACCGCGGCCACCTACACCGCCCGTGCCGAGCTCGAGCCCCTGGTCATCGAGGGGTTCCAGTGGGGCGGGCAGCTTCAGAACACGACCGACGTGGAGAACTACCCGGGGTTCCCCGAGGGGATCATGGGTCCTGAGCTGATGCAGAAGTTCCGCGAGCAGGCCGAGCGGTTCGGCACCCGCTTCATCACCGACGACGCCACCCGCATCGAGCTCTCCGACGGCGGCATCCAGACCGTCTGGGTGGGCGACGACGAGTACCGCGCCCGCAGCATCATCCTCGCGATGGGCGCAGAGCCCAAGCGCCTCGGCATCCCCGGCGAGATGGAGCTCGGTGGCAAGGGCGTCTCCACCTGCGGCGTCTGCGACGGCGCCTTCTTCAAGGGTGAGAACGTTGCGGTGATCGGTGGCGGTGACTCGGCGATGGAGGACTCGATCTTCGTCTCCAAGTTCGCGGACGACCTGACGATCGTGAACCGCCGCCCCGAGTTCCGCGCCTCGAAGATCATGGAAGAGCGAGCACGCGACCGCGACAACATCACGATCAAGACCCCGTACATCCCGGAGGAGTTCATCGCCGGCGGCGACGGCAAGCTGGCCAAAATCCGCCTCAAGCAGGCGGAGACGGGCGAGACCGAGGACCTCGAGGTCGGCGGCGCGTTCGTGGCAATCGGTCACACGCCGCGGTCGGAGCTCGTGGTCGGCCAGATCGAGACGGACGACGAGGGATACGTGATCACCGAGGGCAAGTCCACCCGGACGAACCTCGCGGGCGTCTTCGCCGTCGGCGACCTCGTGGACCACACCTATCGCCAGGCCGTCACCGCGGCCGGCACGGGCACGATGGGCGCCCTGGACGCCGAGTGGTACCTGCGCGACGTCCCGCCCTCGCCCGAAGCCCACTGGTCGGGCATAGCCGGCAAGGCGCAGCCGGAGGCCCACGACGCCGAAGAGCGCGCCGAGGTCAGCGCGAAGTAGCCGCCCGGCGATCGCCTGGGCGTGGTCGGCGCCTCAAGGGCATGTAGGGCAGCAGCCCGGGTCGCCCGAATCGACGATGGATGGATTTCGGCGACATAGGCGCCGAAATCGCACCATCGCCATAGTGACCGGTGTGGGTCAACGCAATCCGCATCCACCTGTCGGATGCCGATTGCATCGACCCGGCATTCCCGGGTCGGGCGCTGCCCTACCCAGCCCGATTCGCGCCGGCATCGAACCCTGGGGCTCGAAGGCGACTCCCGAACCGCCCGCGACTCTCTAGAGTTGGCCGAGTAGCCGAACCCCCGGAAGGAGTGCGTTGCGATGGCGGTCGTCGAGGTTCCAAAGGTCAAGATTGAGAAGATCGGGCTCAAGCCGTTCCACGAGTTTGATGACGCCAACGACACTTGGCCCCGTGGGGATCGGCCCGCAGCGATTCGCGAGGCCGCGGCCGAGTTCCGCGCTCGCTTCGCTACCCCCGAGAACCGCGTTCGCGGCGTTCGCACGATCGACATCGCGTCGGCCGGCTATCCGCTGAAGTTCGCGTTCGGCGGCGCGGCGAAGGGGCCCAACCCCTACGTCAACATCATCAACCGGCTCCAGGTCATCCAGTTCGAGGACTTCGACGGTGAGCTGCGGACGCTCGCCTACGAGCCGACCGTCCCCGAGGGCCCGGCGGAGGCGCCTTATTACGCGCAGCAGATCGAGAAGCTGGGCGAGTTCCTCTCGTACAAGGTCCTCGCGACGATCTGGAACCACCCCGACGAGGCGCTGGCCAAGGTCGGGCTGCGGCCCGAGGACGTCGACTACGTCAGCTTCGACCACCTGCACGTCCAGGACCTGCGCTTCGTACTGGGAACCACCGAGCCGATCCCCGGCGAGGCCGCGCCGCGCCCGCCGCTCTTCCCGAACGCCAAGCTGATCACCCAGCGCAAGGAGTGGGACACGTTCGCCTCGCTGCACCCGATGCAGTGGGCCTGGTACGTCGAGGACGGACTCAAGGACCTGATCACCGACAACGTCGTCCTCGTCGACGGCGACGTCGAGCTGGGCAAGGGCGTGGCGCTCGTCTGGACACCGGGCCACACGGACGGCAACCACTCCCTATGCGTTAACACCGACGACGGCGTCTGGGTCTCCTCGGAGAACGGCGTCGCCGCCGACTCCTGGCACCCGCACCTCTCGAAGATCCCCGGCGTCCGCAAGACGGCCGAGTTCTTCGGCCGCGAGGTGATCCTCAACTCGAACACGCTCGAGGACTCGATCGACCAGTACGACTCGATGGTCAAGGAGAAGGCGCTTGCCGACCCGAACCGCAACGATCCCCGCTACCTGAACGTGTTCCCCTCGTCGGAGATGGCGAGCTGGAAGCGGCAGTGGCCGGTGGTTCCAACGTTCGTCTACAACGGCATCAACACGGGCGTGGTCGAGCCTCCGGCGTCTCGAAACGGCGCCTGACGGGCCGCTGAACCTCAGCCCGGGGGCACCGCCACCGGCTAGCCGCCTGGGGTAGCTAGCCTCGACGCCGTGGACCGCCGATCGTGGCTGTGGCTGCTGCTCCTCGCCTCGATCTGGGGCGCCAGCTACATGCTCATCAAGATCGGGCTCCGCGACATGTCGCCGGAGATGGTGGCGTTCGCACGGATCGCGCTCGCGGCGGTGGTGCTGATGCCGATCGCGGCCGCCCAGGGCGCCCTCAGCGGATTGCGAGGGAGGCTTGGGGTCATCGCCGCTGTCGGCGCGGTCCAGGTGGCCTGCCCGTTTCTGCTGATCTCGCTCGGTGAGCAGCACATCGCGTCCGCGCTTGCCGGGATCCTCGTCGCCACCACGCCGATCTTCACCGCGCTGCTGGCGATCCGGCTCGACCACGAGGAGCGCTCCGAGGGGCTGCGCCTCGTCGGCGTGGGAGCCGGGGTCGCGGGCGTCGCCCTGCTGTTCGGGTTTGATCTCGGCGGCTCATCCGCGGCGCTGCTCGGCGGCCTCGCGGTCGTGCTGGCGAGCGTCGGCTATTCGGTCGGGAGCTTCGTCGTCAAGCACCGGCTCTCCGACGCCCGGCCGCTCGGCGTTGTGGCCACGGTGATGACGGCGAGCGCGCTCATGCTGCTGATCCCGGCCATCGCCACCGCGCCGGCGAGCGGACCGGGTCTCGGCCCGATCGCCGCCGTCGTTGCGCTCGGCGTGTTCGGGACCGGCGTCGCGTTCGTGATCTTCTACCTGCTGATCGGGACCGTCGGCCCGGCGAGAACGATGATCGTCTCCTACCTTGCCCCGGGCTTCGCGGTCGTCTACGGAGCGACACTGCTGGGAGAGTCGATCAGCGTGGCAACCCTGGTGGGTCTCGCCCTGATCGTCGGCGGCTC
>DASQCL010000175.1:0-7278 GCA_035634715.1 Solirubrobacterales bacterium | reverse complement strand
CGGATCACCCGCCTCGGATGAGGCGGCGCGAGCGCGGCACGGGCATGCTCGCGAGCGGATGACCAAGTGGCCGCCGGGACCACGGGCAGTGGCCTCCTACGAGCGAGCATGGCTGCGCCAGGACCTGGTCGCGGGCCTCGTGCTCAGCACACTGCTCGTGCCGCAGGGGATGGCGTACGCCCAGCTGGCGGGCCTGCCGCCGATCACGGGTCTCTACACCACTGTCATCTGCCTCGTCGGCTACGCCGTGTTCGGGCCCTCCCGGATCCTGGTGCTCGGCCCGGATTCCTCCCTCGGCCCGATGATCGCGGCGACGATCCTTCCGATTGTGGGGTCTGGTGGCGACCCGGAGCGCGCGATCGCACTTGCGTCGATGATGGCTCTGATCGTCGGGGCGATCGAGCTCACCGCGGGGCTCGCGAAGCTCGGGTTCATCGCCGATCTGCTCTCGAAGCCGACCCAGATCGGGTACATGAACGGCCTCGCCCTGACGATCCTGGTCGGGCAGCTGCCGAAGCTGTTCGGCTTTTCGATCGATGCCGACGGGTTGATCAACGAGGCGAAAGCGTTCGTCGACGGGCTGGCAGCCGGAGACGCGGTCGGCGCTGCGGTGGCGATCGGCCTCGTCAGCCTCGTTCTGATCCTGGTCTTGCAGCGATGGCTCCCGCGGATCCCAGGGGTGCTCGTCGCGGTCGTCGTCGCCATCGGCGCTGCGTCGGCCTTCAACCTCGCCGACCACGGAGTCTCGCTGGTCGGAACGCTGCCGGAGGGGTTCCCCTCTCCCAGCTGGCCAAGCCCGGTCTCCGACCTGCCGCTCTTGGTGGCCGGAGCACTGGGGATCGCTCTCGTCTCGCTAACGGACACGATCTCCACTGCCTCGGCCTTCGGCGCGCGCACCGGCCAGGAGGTGGACGGGAACAAGGAGATGATCGGGATCGGGGCCGCCAACGTCGGCGCCGGGCTCTTCCAGGGCTTCCCGGTGAGCACCAGTGGGTCCCGGACCGCGGTCGCCGAGCAGGCCGGCTCCAAGACGCAGCTCACCGGGCTCGTCGGCGCGGGCGCGATCGTCCTGATGCTCCTCCTGGTGCCGGGCCTACTCCGCAACCTCCCGCAGGCGACACTGGCGGCGGTGGTGATTGCCGCGTCGCTATCCCTCGCGGACGTCGCCGGAACGCGCCGTCTGTGGCATCAGCGTCGGGTGGAGTTCATGCTTTCGGTGGCGGCATTCTTGGGAGTGGCGCTGCTCGGCGTCCTGGCCGGGATCGCGGTTGCGGTGGGGCTCTCGATCCTCAACGTCTTTCGCCGGGCCTGGTGGCCGCATCAGGCGACTCTGGGGCGCGTCGCCGGGATTCCCGGCTATCACGACCGCGGCATCTACCCGGACGCCGAGGAGCTCCCGGGCCTGGTGATATTCCGCTTCGACGCCGCGCTGTTCTTCGCCAACACGCGAACCTTTCGCGACCAGATCCGTCGCCTGGCACAGACCAAGCCGCGACCCCGGTGGATCGTGATCGCCGCCGAGCCCATCACCGACGTCGACACCACGGCGGCGGACATGCTCGCCGAGCTCGACGAGGAGCTCAACGCGGCCGGCACCTCGCTGGTGTTCGCCGAGCTCAAGGACCCCGTTCGGGCCAAGCTCGAGCGCTACGAGCTGATCGGCCCGCTCGATCCGGCGCACTTCTTCCGAACCCTCGAGGAGGCGGTCGAGGCCTTCCGCGAGGAGACCGGCGCCGATTGGCGAGCGTCCTCAGCTTGACTTCGTGATCAACCGGTCGGTTAGGTTGACCGTACCTTGGGCGAGCACGACACCGAGAAGCGAGCCGACGATGACGTCGCCGGGATAGTGGACGCCCGTGTGCACCCGCGAGTAGGCCACCAGGGCCGCCAGGCCGTGGAGCGGCGCGGCTGCGACGGGGGACAGGTGTCCGACGCCGGTGGCGAAGGCGAAGGCAGCCGCCGAGTGGCCCGACGGGAACGAGCTCGAGATCGGCATGCGCACGTGGCGGTCGACCGGAACCTCCTGAGCGACGCGGTCGGGACGGCGGCGGCTGCTGAGCGGCTTGAAGACGAGGTTGATGATCGTGGCCGTCACGCCCACCGAGGCGAGGCCCGCCTTCGCCGCGCGGCGTCCGGAAGCCCCACCTGCGGTGGCGAGCACTGCCGCCGCAGCGAGCGAGAGGCGCGAATAGTCGGCCGCGCGGCTGAGCCGCGCCATGGCCCGGTCGAGGGTTGGCGTCGATGTGCCGGCGATTGCCGCGTAGACGGCAACGTCGACTCGCTCGGCCTCCTCGTGAATGCGCGACAGCAGGCTCACGAACTGAGAATGTCATGAGCCGCCGCAGGCTGGCGGCCATCGCGGCGATCGTGCTCGCCGCGGCCACCGTTGTGCTCGCGATCGTCGTCGCGATCGAGGACTTCCCGCAGGGCGTGTGGGTGGTCCTGTGTCTGCTCGTCGCCGCGGCGGCGGCCTGGTTTGGACTCGTCCGGCGAGGCCCCGCGCGTCTGGCGAGCCTCGTGGTCGCGGCCCTTGCCCTCGCCGGAGGGATCGTGCTGATCGCGACGCACGGCCGGCTCATCGAGGACCTCGCGGTGCTGGCGGGCGCGGTCCTTTCGCTGGGTGCCGCACGGGCGGCGTTCGTGGTGCACGTGTCGCTGCCGGACGCGCGTGCGCCCAAGCGAGCCGTCCTCTTCTACAACCCCAAGTCGGGCGGTGGCAAGGCCGAGCGGTTCCACGTCGCGGACGAGGCGCGGGCCCGCCACATCGAGCCGGTAGAGCTTGCCCGCGGCGACGATCTCGAGTCGCTGGTCCGCGACGCGGTGGCTCGCGGCGCCGACGGTCTGGCGATGGCCGGTGGGGACGGCTCTCAGGCGATAGTCGCCTCGGTGGCGGCCGAGCTCGATCTCCCGTATGCCTGCATTCCGGCGGGCACCCGCAACCACTTCGCGCTCGACCTGGGGGTGGATCGAGAGGACGTTGTGGGCGCTCTGGACGCGTTCGTCGACGGCGGCGAGCGGCGCGTGGACCTCGCCGAGGTCAACGGGCGCGTGTTCGTGAACAACGTTTCCCTCGGCCTCTACGCCGAGGCCGTGCAGCGATCCGAGTACCGCGACGCGAAGCTCCGGACCCTCCTCGACGCGATGCCCGACGCGCTCGGCCCCGACGCCCCTGAATCCGACCTCGTCTGGCGCGGCCCCGGGGGGGAGGAGCGCAGCTCCGGGGTGGCGATCCTGGTGTCCAACAACAGCTATCGCCTGGTCGCAGCGATCGGCTCGGGAACCAGGCCGAGGCTGGACGCGGGCAAGCTGGGGATCGCCGTGCTCGAGGCCCCGCCCGAGCGCGGTGCCTCCGCCCGCGAGCGAGTGCGCCCGCCGATGCAGCAGTGGTCATCGCCTCGGTTCGACGTCCAGTCGACCGGACCGGTTCCCGCCGGCATCGACGGCGAGGCCGCGAAGCTCGACCCGCCGCTGCGCTTTCGCATGCGCCCCGACGCCCTCAGGGTCCGGATCGCCAGGCAGCACCCTGGTGCATCGCCTTCCGTGGGGGTCCCGGACGGCGTCTGGCAGGGGATCCTCGAGCTGGGGCGAATCGCCGCCGGGCGTTAAGAGCCCACATCATCGCAATCCACGCCCACCTGTCGGGCGCGGATTGCGGTGATCCGGACCTAGTCGTCGCTGCTGGGCCGCCTGCGCGTCGCTTTCCGCTCGGAGGCACGCCGCTTCGACTCGAGCCGCCTCTCCCTCGCCGCCTTCGACGGCTTCGTGGGCCGCCGCCGCTTGGGCACCACCAATCCGGCCGCGAGCTTGTCCCGGAGGCGCTCGAGCGCCAGCTCGCGGTTTCGCGCCTGGCTGCGGGCGTCCTGGGCGACTGCCGTCACCCGTTCGCCGTACTTCGCCCGCAGTCGCTCGCGCTGATCGCGGTTGAGCGACGCGGATTCGCCCACGTCGAACACGGCCTCGACGCGCGAGGCGGTCACGTTGGCGTGCTGCCCTCCGGGTCCCGAGGAGCGGCTCGTCTGCAGCTCGACCTCGGCGAGCGGCACGGCCACTTCCGGGTTGATGATCATCGGGTCGTCCACACGACCACGGTAGCCACGCCGCGGACGGCCCGCCACGTATCCTTCCCACCTCGTTCACGACGAAAGGACTGGATGGCAACCGCCGAGAAGAGCTACGACATCGCGGACATCGCGCTCGCCGACGAGGGACAGCGGCGCATCGAATGGGCCGACCGGCACATGCCCGTTCTGCAGACGATCCGGGAGCGCTTCGAGAAGGAGAAGCCGCTCGACGGAGTCACCCTGGGCTGCTGTCTTCACGTCACGACTGAGACGGCGAACCTCGCCCGTACGCTCGCGGCCGGCGGCGCGAACGTCGCGCTCTGCGCCTCCAACCCGCTATCCACGCAGGACGACGTGGCCGCGGCGCTGGTGGACCGTTACGACACCGACGTCTATGCGATCAACGCGGAGGACAACGACAGCTACTACCGCCACATCCACGCGATCGTGGACAGGGGCCCGCAGATCACGATGGACGACGGCGCCGACGTCGTCGGCGTGCTGCACGGCGAGCGCTCGGACAAGCTCTCGGGCGTCCTCGGCGGGACCGAGGAGACCACGACCGGCGTGATCCGGCTCCAGGCGCTCGAGCGCGAGGGCAAGCTCGGCTACCCGATCATCGCGGTGAACGACGCGAAGACCAAGCACTTCTTCGACAACCGTTACGGCACCGGCCAGTCCACCCTCGACGGGATCATCCGTGCCACCAACGTCCTCATCGCCGGCCTGAAGGTCGTCGTGATCGGCTACGGCTGGTGTGGGCGCGGGGTCACGATGCGAGCGAAGGGCCACGGCGCCCACGTGATCGTCTGCGAGGTCGATCCGCTGCGGGCGCTCGAGGCGCTCATGGACGGCTATGAGGTGATGCCCGCGGTCAAGGCGGCCGAGGTGGGCGACGTCTTCATCTCCGTCACCGGCGACCGCGACGCGATCTCCGGCGACATGTTCAACGTCATGAAGTCGGGCGCCATCGTCTGCAACTCCGGCCACTTCGACGTCGAGGTCAACAAGGAGGAGCTGGACGCGATCACCGAGGAGAAGTTCAAGGCCCGTCCGTTCGTCGAGGGGCACCGCACCAAAGACGGGCGCGAGATCTTCCTGCTCGCCGACGGCCGGCTCGTGAACCTCGCCGCGGCCGAGGGGCATCCCGCCGCCGTGATGGACATGAGCTTCGCCAACCAGGCGCTGGCGGCGGAGCACGTGGTCAAGGACCACAACTACCTCGAGAAGAAGGTCTACCCGGTCCCGGATGACATCGATCGCGAGATCGCGCGGTTGAAGCTCGCTTCGCGGGGGGTCGAGATCGACTCGCTCACCGAGAGGCAGCAGGAGTACCTGGCCAGCTGGGACCAGGGCACCTAGCCGCGATGAAGGCCATGGTGATGGCGGCGGGCCTGGGGACCCGTCTCCGCCCGCTCACCTACGAGGTCCCCAAGCCCATGGTGCCGGTCGTGAACCGGCCGATCATGGAGCACATCCTCAGGCTGCTCCCCCGCCACGGGTTCAGCGAGGTGATCGCGAACCTCCACTGGTTCCCGGACACGATCCGCAACCGGTTCGGCGACGGATCGGCGCTCGGCATCGATCTCACGTACAGCTACGAGGATGAGCTGATGGGCACCGCCGGCGGGGTGCGGAACGTCTCGTCGTTCTTCGGTGACGAGCCGTTCCTGGTGATGGCCGCCGACGCCCTCACGGATATCGACCTGGGCGCCCTCGTGGCAGCGCACAACGAGAACGGCGGCATCGCGACGCTTGCGGTGACGCAGGTTCCAAACGTCAGTGAGTTCGGGGTCGTGATCACCGACGCGGGCGGGCGGATCCAGGGATTCCAGGAGAAGCCAGACCCGGCCGAGGCCCTGTCGGACCTGGCCAGCTGCATGATCTACATCCTCGAGCCCGAGATCTTCGACTACTTCCCCGACAAGCACGCGGTCGACTTCGCCCGGGAGGTGTTCCCGGCGCTCTTGGAGAACGACGTGCCGTTCCACGTCCACAGGATCGACTCGTACTGGAACGACGTCGGCTCGCTTCCGGAGTACCTCCAGGGCAACCTGGACGTCTTGGAGGGCGCGGTGGGCGTCGAGGGCGCGGGGACGCTGCTCGCGCCAATCGGGGCCGCGGCCGCCGAGGAGGCCGGGGAGCCCGGCATCGACGGCCCCGTGCTCGTGGGCGAGGGTTGCGAGCTCGACGGCGGCGCTCGCCTCGACGGGCCGCTGGTCATCGGTGACGGAGCCGCCGTAGCCGCCGGCGCCTTCGTCAAGCACTCGGTCCTGCTTCCCGGGGCTCAGGTACCCGCGGGGGCGATCGTCGCTGGCGCCATCTACGGGCGTGTGGGTGCGCTCGCCTGATCGGCGATGGCAACCAGGACGCCGAGCGTCGAGCTCCTCTGGTGGGAGGGCGGCCCGAGCACCGAGGACGCCCTGGCGATGGTGCGGGAGGAGATGGCCGCCGCGGGCCTAGACGCCGAGGCCCTCGACGTGCGCGAGATTTCGACGGACGCGGACGCCGAGCGCGAGGAGTTCGTCGGGTCGCCGACCATCCGGGTCGACGGGCATGACGTCCAGCCCGTGCCCCACGAGCCCGTCGGGCTGAGCTGCCGCGTCTACCGCCTCGCGGACGGGCGGATCTCGCCACTGCCGGCCCGCGACGAGGTGCGGCAGACTCTCCTGGACGCCATGAAAGGAGACGACTGATGGCTCACGCGACGGCGACCAAGGTCGGGCAGCTCGCACCGGAGCTCGAGCTCCCGGATACCCACGGCACCGTTCACACGCTGCCGACGGCGGGAGAGGCGCCGGCCACCGTGGTGGTGTGGACGTGCAACCACTGCCCCTATGCGCTCGGCTGGCACGACCGGATCGTCCAGGCGGCCCGCGACTACGAGGACCGCGGCGTGCGCTTCCTCGCGGTGAACTCCAACGACGCCGAGCGCTACCCGCACGACTCGCTCGATGCGATGCGGGAGCGGGTCGAAGCCGAGAGCTGGCCGTTTCCGTACCTCCACGACGAAAGCCAGGATGCCGCGAGGGCGTGGGCCGCCCAGGTCACCCCGCACCTCTACGTGCTCGACGCCGACCTGCGGATCCGTTACGAGGGCGCCGCCGACGCAGACCACATGGAGCCGGCGGCGGGGGCGGCGTGGCTCCGCGAGGCGCTGGACGCGGTTCTGGCGGGTGATGAACCCCCACGCCCCGCCACGGATCCCGTCGGGTGC
>DASQCL010000174.1:0-4430 GCA_035634715.1 Solirubrobacterales bacterium | reverse complement strand
CGTCGCCCGCGGCGATGCGGTCACCCGGCGCCAGATACTCGTCTACACGGTGCTGCTCGTCGCCTTCAGCGCCCTGCCTTACGTCACCGGGCTGTTCGGGGTCTTCTACTTGGCGGCGGCGCTGGCTCTCGGCTCGGGCTTCCTCACTCTCGCAGTGCGGCTGTGGCTGCGTCCCACGCGTCGGGCTGCGGTGGCCGTTCACCTCGGCTCGCTGGCATACCTGGCGCTCCTCTTCTTCGCCATGGCCGTAGACCGATCCGTCATCCACTGAGGTTGCGGGATCTACAATGATCCGAGTGGAGCTGGTCTGGCCGATCGTCTATCCCTCGCTGGTCGGGGTGGCCTCTCTCGCATACCTGGGCTGGTGCGTCCTTCGCGCTCGACCCGACACCGAAGACGAATCGTCTGCAGGCGGAGGGCACGGCCCGCGACGCTGGCACCGGGACCGGCGATCCCAACCACCCCGGCGCGGTCCACATGGATCCGGCGCCGCCCGGGTGTCTCAAGGTGACACCGTGCCGAGCCGCCGCTAGCAGATCCTCGCCTGGGGAGCAGTTGCGTCGCTTCTGCTTTCGCGTGAAAGCAGAAGTCCTTCTTTGATCGAGATCGCGAGATTTCGACGCGGGCTAAACATCCCTGTCGCCGGATGAGCCTCATTAGGCCGATCCTCCTGGCTTTCGCGCCCGCCAGGCGTGGGTGTAAACGAAGGAGCGGCTGTATATGACGACCTGGCCGTAGATGTGGGTGACCGCGTCCGCTCCTCGTCTCATGCGAACGGGGTGTCCAACGCCCACGTGGCGGACCGGTTGCTCACGCTAGGGTCGCGGTGTGGCGAAACGGATAGTCGTACTCGGGGCGGGGTTCGGCGGCCTCGAGCTGTCGACGATCCTCTCCGACGAACTCGGCGAGGACGCGGACGTGACTCTGATCGACAAGGGCGGCGCCTTCGTCTTCGGTTACTCGAAGCTCGACGTGATGTTCGGGCGGGAGACTTCGGAGGCGGTTCATCTCCCATACAGCGACTTCGCCAAGCCCGGAGTCCGGTTCGTTCGCGAGACGATCACCGCGATCGACCCGGAGGAGAGGCGGGTCAGTATCGACGGTGGCGAGTACGAGGCCGACATTCTCGTCGTCGCGCTCGGCGCCGACTACGACATGGACGCCACGCCCGGGCTCGCCGAGGGCGGAAACGAGTTCTACTCGGTTGCCGGAGCGCAGCGATTGCGCGATCTCATCCCGGGGTTCACCGAAGGGCGCGCCGTGATCGGCGTCTGTGGCGCCCCCTTCAAGTGCCCGCCGGCGCCGAGCGAGGCCGCCCTGCTCCTCCACGACAACCTCTCCGTGCGAGGCGTACGGAACGCTTGCAAGATCACCTTCTTGATGCCGCTACCGAGCCCGGTGCCTCCGTCACCGCAGACGTCTGAAGCGCTGCTCGAGGCTTTCGCGGAGCGGAGCATCGAGTTCGTTCCCGGTGCGCGCATCGCCTCGCTTGATCCCGGCCGCAAGGTGGTGCTGCTACAGGACGGGAGCGAGGTTCCCTACGACCTCTTTCTCGGCGTTCCCAAGCACCGGGCCCCCGACGTGGTCCTCGCGTCAGGCATGAGCGAGGATGGCTACATACCGGTGGAGTCCCGGACCTTGAAGACCCGGTTCCCGGGCGTCTATGCCGTGGGGGACGTGGCGACGGTGGGTGTGCCGAAGGCAGGGGTGTTCTCCGAAAGGGCCGCCCGGGTGGTCGCGGCCGAGGTGCTGGCGGACCTCGCCCGGGGGGAGCAGCCCGCCGGGTATGACGGGCTCGGCTCGTGCTACATCGAGTTCGGAGCGGGAAGGGTCGGCCGCGTGGACGTGGACTTCCTCTCGGGGCCGAAGCCGACCGGGACTTTCCGGGCACCGTCGAGCGCGCTCGCCGCCGAGAAGGAGGAGTTCGGCTCGAGTCGTCGCGCCCGCTGGTTCGGTCACTGACCCGGCCACCACGAGGTTGCGCAGCCCGGCGGCTTCGAGGGCTTGTTCCTGAGCTAGGCCACGGTCTCCCGGTGGGCAGCTTCCACACCGTGCCGCGGGAAGGGGGGCTTGGAGCCGTCCGGATAGTCCGGATACCGCAGGAAGTAGTCCTGATCTTTGGCCCCGTCCTCCCAGAAGGGACCGGCCTCGCTGATCTTGGTCACAGTCTTGCCGGGCCAGTGGCCGGAGGCGTCGACGTCGCGGACCATCCCCTCTGCCACCTTGCGCTGCTCCTCGCTCGTACAGAAGATCTCCGAGCGGTAGATGTAGCCGACGAAACGTTCGCCGAGGTCCGCTCGGTGGACCTGGAAGAAGTACTCGAGTAAATCCCGATAGGAGATCCGCTCCGGATCGAAGACGACCTCGACCGCCTCGGCGTGACCGCCAGGGCTCTCCTCGGTCGGGTTGTCGCCCTCGCCGCCGGTCCATCCCACGCGGGTGGAGATGACCCCGCTGGGATGGCGCAGCAGTTGCTGCATTATCCAGGCGCAGCCTCCCGCGAGGACCGCGGTCTCGGCGTTGTTGCTCATGGCTTCTCCTTCCTCGGAAGTTCCTCCGACATCGCCCACGCAGTATCTCGCGCGCAGCCTCGTGCGGACACGTAGCGGCGTATAGGCAGTAACGGGCCTACCCCCGCAGCCCGGCACGGGGCGCATTCCGCCTTATGACAGCCTGTACCCATGCCCGAAGAGGGGGTGGCCTACAAGAGCAAGGCGGGGCGGTGGGTTCTGGCGATCTCCGTGCTCGGCTCCGGGATGGCGTTCCTGGACGGCACGGTGGTCAACGTCGCGTTGCCGGACATCGGCCGTGACCTCCATGCCTCCACGGCATCGCTGCAGTGGATCCTCAATGGCTACCTGCTGACGCTCGCCTCGGTGATTCTGCTCGGGGGCTCGCTCGGGGACCGGTACGGGCGACGCCGGATATTCGTCGTCGGCGTGGTGCTCTTCACCGCGGCCTCGCTCCTCTGCGCCGTGGCGCCCAGCGCCGGCTTCCTGATCGCCGCTCGGCTGGTCCAGGGGGTGGGCGGCGCGCTGCTGACTCCCGGAAGCCTGGCGATGATCGAGGCGAGCTTCAGGCCGGGAGATCGGGCGCGGGCCATCGGCGCGTGGTCCGGGCTCGGTGGCGTGGCGGCGGCCATCGGCCCGCTCTTGGGCGGATACCTCGTCGACGCCGTGTCATGGCGGGCGATCTTCCTGATCAACCTCCCGCTGGGCGTCTTCGTGAGCGTGGCCGCGACCCGGCACGTGCCGGAGACGTTCGACCCCGACGTCCGAGGAGGGCTCGACGGTCGCGGTGCCGCGCTCGCGGCGCTGGGCCTTGCCGGGACCACCTATGCCCTGATCGAGGGTCCAGGCGGGATGTCGGCGATGGTCGCGCTCGCCGGCATCGTCGGTGTGGCCGCGCTCGCGGCGTTCATCGTCGCCGAGAAAAGAAGCCCGAACCCGATGCTGCCGCTGGACATCTTCCGCTCGCGCCAGTTCAGCGCCGCGAACCTCGTCACGTTCGTCGTGTACGCAGCGCTTGGCGGGTTCTTCTTCCTCATGGTCGCCTTCCTCCAGATCTCGATGGGCTACACGCCGATCGAGTCCGGGGCGGCGACCCTGCCCGTCACCGCGATGATGCTCGCCTTCTCGGCCCGCGCCGGTGCCCTGGCTCAGCGAATCGGTCCGAGGATCCCACTCACGATCGGGCCGCTGGTGATCGCCGTGGGCTTCCTGCTGATGGCCCAGATCGACCCTGGGGACTCCTACGTCACGGCCGTACTGCCGCCGATCCTCATCTTCTCCGCCGGGCTGACCCTCGTCGTCGCGCCGGTCACGGCCACGGTGCTCGCGGCTGCCGACGCACGCCACGCGGGCATCGCCTCCGGCATCAACAACGCCGTGGCCCGGATCGGAGGCCTCCTCGCGGTCGCCCTGCTGCCGGTGATCGCGGGCCTCACCGGCGACGCCTTCTACGACCCGGCGAGCATGACGGACGGCTTCCGGATTGCGATGCTGAGCTGCGGGGGGCTCGCGGCGGCGGGGGGCGTCATCGCCTGGTTCACGATCAGCTCCGACGTCCTCCACGCCGAGCCCGAGCCCGGGGGAGCCCGGCCGACCGAGGTCCTCCACGATGTCTCGTGCGGGGCGCCTGGGCCCCTGCTGCGACCGGGCACCGAGGCGGACTGCGACCCCGTCGTGGCGCAGAAGCGGGTCAGGGTGCCGGCCTCCTGAGTCAGAGGCGAGGTCAGGCGCTGTGGCGCCGCGCTACTTCCCCATGTAGGGGAGATCTGGTGGCGCACGACGGTCACGAGGTTCCCGAGAGCGATATTCGCGTCCGTCAGGTGAAGGCCCCAGGCCGCGTTCGGTACGGCGTGCAGCGTCGGTGCGCCGTCGTTCCCCGCTATCTGCAGGACGTTCGCGCCGTCCGCCGATGAGCACTGA
>DASQCL010000173.1:0-2742 GCA_035634715.1 Solirubrobacterales bacterium | reverse complement strand
ATTGACGAGCTCGAGAAGGAGTTCAACGCCATTCACGACGAGGTGTTCTCCGAGCTCGGCGACCGCGACCGGCGCTACATCGAGAGCATGATCGAGATGCACCGGCGGCTCGGCGTGATGGGCCGGGCGTTCCTGGTGGCCTCCCGCTTCAAGCCCGCCTGGCTCGCTGGGACCGCCACGCTCTCGCTGGCGAAGATCCTCGAGAACATGGAGATCGGCCACAACGTCCTGCACGGTCAGTGGGACTGGATGAACGACCCTCAGATCCACTCGTCCACGTGGGACTGGGATACGGCGTCGACCTCGGAGGCGTGGAAGCACTCCCACAACTACGTCCACCACACCTACACGAACATCCGCGGCAAGGACAAGGACCTCGGCTACGAGATCATGCGGATCGACCCGCATCAGAAGTGGCATCCGGTCTACCTCCTCCAGCCGCTCTACAACCTCGCGCTGATGGCGTTCTTCGAGTGGGGCGTCGCCGTCCACGACCTGGACATCGAGGCGATCCGCTCCGGGGAGAAGTCCAAGAAGCAGCTCGGCTCGGAGCTCAAGGGAATCTGGGGCAAGGCTCGCCTGCAGATCGCCAAGGACTACGTCGCGTGGCCGTTGATCAGCGCGCTCGCCAACGCGGCCGTCGAGGGTGGCCTGGCGGCCCGCCGCCCGAGCTCCCGCCGGGAGCGGCTGCGCAAAAGGACGCGAGGCGTCGTCGCCGGCGCCCGCCGACGCGGACGCGGACGCGAGGTCCTCGGGGACGTTGCTCTCGCCGCGTTCGAGGGCGGCGCCAAGTCGTTCAAGTCGACCCTCTGGGCGAACTTCACGGCGAACATCGTCCGCAACGTGTGGGCCCACGCGATCATCTTCTGCGGCCACTTCCCTGACCAGACGTACACGTTCAGCCAGGAGGAGGTCGAAAACGAGACGCGTGGCGCCTGGTACGTGCGTCAGCTCGTCGGCGCGGCCAACATCGAGGGCAGCCCGCTGTTCCACGTGATCAGCGGCAACCTCGGCTACCAGGTGGAGCACCACCTGTACCCCGACATGCCGAGCACGCGCTACGCAGAGATCGCGCCGCGGGTCAAGGAGATCTGCGAACGGTACGACCTGCCGTACAACTCCGGCCCGTTCTTCCAGCAGGTGGGGATGGTGAACCGCACCATCCTGCGCCTCGCCTTCCCCGGTGGGGGGCCGCGACCGAAGCCCGGCCCCTACCACGGGGACGACGGCGCCGCCGTGGACGCGTCGTCCAACGGCCACGGCGTCGCGTCGAACGGCCGGCCCGCCGAGCGAGAGCCAGCGGCCAGCGCCGGCTAGCCCGTCGTCGCGGTCGACGGCTCCGGAACGCGCCGGTCCCGGCGCAGCGCCGGGAGCGGAGCGTCGCGGGGCTCCCAGTTCCCCGGAATCAGGCGCATAGCTAAACCTATGCGGTCGGTGCGGCGGCGCTCGGAGCTGGGCGGTCCCGCCAGACGGCGAAGGCGAGCAGGGCAATGCCGACCCCGATCGCGGTCGCGATGGCGCGCTCGTCCACGGCATTGACGGCGGACTCGCCCATGGCGTGCGAGATGGTGACGATGTAGGTGGTGATCGCGAACGTGAACAGCGCGTACTCGATCAGGAGCATGGCGTAGGCGAACGCGGCTGCGATGGTGAGGATCGCGGTGTTGGCGAGAGCGTTCTCGCCGACCAGCGCCGCGAGGCCGGTGGCGAAGCCGAGCCCAAGGAGCGTGCCGGCGATGCGCATCTCGATCCGCTCGTCGGTCTCGATGCGGCCCGGCTTCAGGACGAAGATCACCGTGAGCGGGATCCAGTAGCCGTGCTTGCCGAGGTCGATGACGTGGTACGCGGCCACCGCCAGGGCCAGGGCGCCGCCCGCCCTGATCGCGTGGCGGAGGGTCGGCGAGCTCAGATGCAGATTGGACCTGATCGTGGCGAGTGCGGCGCGCGCTCCGTCGATCGGATGTGGGCGCTCGACCGAGCCCTGGATCAGGGCCACGATCAGGGACAGCGCGGCCTGCGACAGGGCGCCCAGGGCCCCGAGGGCGAGGATCTGCGCCGTATCGTTGATCTCCAGCGAGAGCCCCTGCGCGATGAGGAAGGCGAGGACGACGTTCAGGGCGGCGATCGCGAGCCGCCGGGACACCGCGACGGTAAGCGCGGCCACCCCCGCGAACACGGCCATGCTGGGAACGGCGACCGCGGCCGAATCCCCGGTGATCGCGCCGAGAGCCGCCGCGATCCCGATCAGCGGCGCGATCCCGAGCTGCCACCAGAACCGTGTGCGGGCGGGCGCCTCGAAGGCGACGAAGCCCGTGATCGATGCTCCGATCGTCACCGCGCCGGTGACCGGCGTCTTCAGCTCGAGCTCGATCAGGGCGGCGATCCCGACCGGGATCGCGACCAGGAACCCGCGGCGAATCAACGGCGCCGCAGCGTCGTGAAACCGCCAGTTCTCCGGGATCAGGCCGATGTGCGCAAGCTATTCGCTCGGGAGGCGGCGGTCAGCTCACACGGAGATGGGCAAATAGGGGGGCGGCCCGAACTCTTCCGGCGGCCTCGCAGGCCTCCGGCGGCAAGCAGAGTGGGATTCGCCACGTATACGGTGGTCAATCCTTCTCTCGATCGAGCATTGCCCTACCTGCAGAGGTCGCACGCGTGGAACGAGTCCGGCTCGGCCAGCGGCACCTCGACGTACAATGCCGAGCTCGCGACTGAGGCCCTCAGCCGCTTCCGTTGCGCCAT
>DASQCL010000172.1:0-11630 GCA_035634715.1 Solirubrobacterales bacterium | reverse complement strand
TCCCGCGCTCCGGCGACAGCCCGACCTGGCGGGGGAGTGGGAGCCGAGGCTGACCTCGCTGGAGTACGACTCCCGCGCCGTGCCCGCCCCGGCCAAGCGCGGCGTGCTGTCCGGCATGGCCATGACCGAGCGGCAGGGCGGCTCCGACGTCCGTGCCAACACGACCCATGCCGAACCGGCCGATGGCGCCTACGTGATGACCGGCGCCAAGTGGTTCTGCTCGGCGCCCATGTGCGACGTCTTCCTGGTCCTGGCGCAGGCGCCCGGCGGGCTCTCCTGCTTCCTCCTCCCCCGCTTCATGCCTGACGGCGAGCGAAACGCCTTCCACATCCAGCGGCTCAAGGACAAGCTCGGCAACCGCTCGAACGCCTCCAGCGAGGTTGAGTTCCGCGGCGCCTGGGCACGCCTCGTCGGTGAGGAGGGCCGCGGCGTCCCGACCATCATCGAGATGGTCAACCACACGCGGCTCGACTGCGTGATCGGCTGCTCCGCGGGCTACCGCTGGGGCACCGCGATGGCCATCCATCACGCCTCCCAGCGCGCCGCCTTCGGCAAGCTCCTCGTCGACCAGCCCCTCATGCGGAACGTCCTCGCCGACCTCGCGATCGAGTCCGAGGCGGCGACGATCACCGCACTGCGGCTGGCGCGCGCCTTCGACGAGTCGCACGCCGGGGATGAGGGCGCCAAGGAGCTCCGCCGTCTCGCCACGCCCGTGGCGAAGTACTGGACCTGCAAGCGGGCCCCGTCGCACGCGGTGGAGGCGCTCGAGTGCTTCGGCGGCAACGGCTACGTCGAGGAGTCCGGCATGCCGCGCCTTTACCGGGAGAGCCCGCTCGCCTCCATCTGGGAGGGCTCGGGCAACGTCCAGTGCCTCGACGTTCTGCGCGCGATGGCCCGGAACCCCACCGCCGTCGAGGCGTTCGCGGCCGAGGTGGGCGAGGGAGCGGTGGCCGACCGGCGCCTGGACGAGTTCGGACGGAGGCTGCGCGACGATCTCGCCTCGGACCCCGAGACGCTCGAGACCCGCGCCCGGAGCCTCGTCGAGCGGATGGCGCTCGCGCTACAGGGGTCGCTCTTGGTCCGCTATGGCGACCCGGCCGTCGCCGACGCCTTCTGCGCGTCCCGTCTCGACGGGGACGCCGGCCTGGCTTTCGGGACGCTTCCCGCCGGCACGGACTTCGGCCGCATCATCGAGCGCCACTCGGTCGCTGCCTAGAGAGGGCGCGCCCTAAAGCCAGCGCTCGTCCAGGCGGCGGACGAGGGACTCCGTCAGCCTGACGGCGTCGGCGACCGTCCCGTAGTCGACGTTCTCGGGCACGTCGGTGGGCCAGTGGTAATTCGCCGGCTGCTTGAGGTCGGTGCACGAGCAGAGCGAGACGCACTCGTAGGCCGCGGCGAGCGGGAAGATGCCGTCGGTCGCGTTCCGCAGGCGCAGGTTTGGGAACAGGTCGATCCCGAGCTCGCCGGCGAGCCCGTCGAGGAGCTCCAGCGAGCGAGCCGGGTACTCGCGCATCCGGATCATCCCCTCGCCGCGCAGCACCAGCAGGTGCGGTGAGCCGAGGGTGTCCGCGGAGAGGAAGAACGTGCTCTTGCGTGGGAGCTCGGCGAAGTGCCGCCGGGCGAAGGCCTGCATTCCCTCGCACAGCGCCTCCTCCGAGGTCGAGACAAGCATCACGCGAACGTTCTCCGTCGGCCGCTCCGCCAGCGCCCGCGCCATCGCCACCAGCAGCGCGACGCCGGTGGCGTTGTCGTTGGCACCCGTGACCGTCTCGCGCGAGCCGATGTCCGCGAGCAGGGCGGCCGACACCGCGCCGAGGGCCATTCCCGTCTTGACGAGCGCCCGGTTCCCGCTCAGCGCGCCGGCGCCGATCAGCGCGGGGATCGCCACGGCGGGCGCCATCAGGGGCGGGCTCGTGTCGCTGCGCTCGAGCAGCCAGGGGGCACGGCCGAAGACCAGCTCCGGGATCGCTGGGTGGTAGATGAGCCCGGAATGGGCCGCGTCGTGGTGGGCGACGAGGACGACCGTGCGCTTGGCGTCGGCGGGGCCCATCTCCGTGACCACTGTCGTCGCCGTCTTCTGCGGCAGCAGCCTGCGGAAGCGGCGCTCGCCCGGTGGCAGGTCGTCAAGCGCCGCCGCGCCGATCGCCGCCGCCAGGGCGCCGCCCAGAACCCTGTGCCCGCGCAGCGTGGCGATCCCGGCGAGGATCGCGCCCCCGGCCGCGAGGCCGAGCGGCCACCAGAACGTGCCGTGTGCCTTTTCGAGCTCGATCTCGCCGCGGGCGCCGTGGTCGCGCAGCTTGGCCAGCAGCCATTCGGCGGCGCGGCGCTCGCCCTTGGAGGCGGTCGGGCGGTGGATCGAGCACAGCGTCTCGACCAGGTCCCGCAGCCAGGCCTCCTCGAGGTGCGCCGAGGCTTCGGTGGATGGCTGCGCGGCGCCCGGCATGAGGCCGGCCAGAGTATCCGCATTGCCGAGCGGTCGACGTCCACTCGTGACCGGACGCACTGCCTAAGATGGCTTCATGCCTGCACGTGGAGCAGTAACGCTCTTTCGGATCCGCGGCATCCGGGTCGGGATCGACTACTCCTGGTTTTTCGTCCTCTTCCTGATCATCTTCTGGCTGTCGAGCTTCTACCGATCGATCCTGAACGCGCCGGACAACGCCATCGGCCCGTACGCGCTGGCCGTCGCGAGCGCCCTCGCGTTCTTCGCCTCGATCCTGCTGCACGAGCTGGGCCATGCCTTCGTCGCCCTGCGGCGCGGAATCGGCATCTCGGACATCACGCTGTGGATGTTCGGGGGGGTCGCGCGCATGACCAGGGACTCGGACTCACCCGGAACCGAGTTCAAGATCGCGATCGCGGGTCCGGTCGTGACCCTTCTGATCGCGATCCTCTGCGTCGCGGTGGGCATCCTGAGCGCCGGCGGGCACGACTTCTGGGAGGCGATGCGCGTCCGCGACCAGGCGCACACGTCGGGCATTCTGGCCCTCGTCGCCTGGCTCGCGAGCATCAACCTGCTGATCCTGGCCTTCAACCTCATTCCCGCCTTCCCCCTAGACGGCGGCCGCGTCGCCCGGTCGATCGCGTGGAAGGTCACCGGTGATCGCAACCGCGCAACCCGCGGCGCCGCGCGGCTCGGCCAGGGCTTCTCCTACCTCTTCATCGCGATCGGGATCCTCTTCTTCCTGCGCGGCGACCTCATCAACGGCGTCTGGCTCGGGCTGATCGGCTTCATCCTGCTGCAGTCGGCGCGCGGCGCCGTCATGCAGACGGAGTTCACGAGCCGGATCGAGGGGATCCTGGTGGCGGACGTGATGGATGACGAGCCGGTCGCGATCCCCGAGGACGCGAGCGTCGAGCGGGCGCTGGACGAGTTCTTCCTGCGCTACCGGTGGCCGTGGTTCCCGGTGGTCGACCCGACGCAGCGCTTCCTCGGCCTGATCGAGCGCGGCGCAGCCGACGCGGTCCCCGAGGTCAGCAGGACGTCCTCCACCGTGGCGGACGTCTTCGAGGCCGACTCCACCGGAACGCTGAAGGTACGCGACGACGCGCCGCTCGAATCCCTGCTGGGAAACGACGCCCTCCGCCGGCTGGGCGCCCTCATGGCGGTGGACGAGGACGGCCATCTGCGGGGCGTGATCACGGCGGACCAGGTGGGCCAAGCTCTCCGCCGCGCCCTCTCGGGCGGCGTCAGCGGGCCGCCGGGAGGTCCGCCGGCGGTTTAGTCACTCCGGACTCGCCTCGGGCCCAACGAACGGGCACGTAGGGCAGCCGCCCGGGCGCTCCCGGCCGTCGCTTTCGAACGATCCCGCCCGAACCTGCGCCCTGGGTGCCCTTTCGATAACGCTCGAGCCCGCGGTCCGGCCGAGGCGTCGCCCTTCCCCCCGAGCCACCGTGCCTGCCTCCCGGACCAACTAATAGGATCGCGCGTCGATATGCCCAAGCACGACGTACTGGTCATCGGCGCCGGGCTCGCAGGGCAGCGTGCGGCGCTGGCTGCGGCCGAGGAGGGTGTTTCGGTCGGGATCGTCTCGAAGGTCCACCCCGTCCGCTCGCACTCGAACGCGGCCCAGGGCGGGATCAACGCGGCCCTCCAGGAGGGCGACAGCTGGGAATCGCACGCCTTCGACACCGTGAAGGGCTCCGACTATCTCGGCGACCAGGACGCGATCGAGATCATGTGCCGCGAGGCGCCCGAGGAGATCCTCCACCTCGAGCATCTGGGCGTGACTTTCCACCGCAACGACGAGGGGCTGCTCGGGACCCGGGCCTTCGGCGGCGCCTCGCAGGCGCGGACCTACTACGTCGCCGACATCACCGGTCAGGCGATCATGCACGTGCTCTACGAGCAGCTGATGAAGTACTCGGAGCTGATCTCGCGCTACGAGGAGTACTTCACGACGAGCCTCGTGCTCGACGACGAGGGGCGCTGCGCGGGCGCGGTGGTGCGAAACGTCGCCGACGCGTCCACGGAGCTCTTCGAGGCCAAGAACGTGATCCTCGCGAGCGGCGGCAACGGTCAGATCTGGCAGCCGACGACCAACGCCCTCATCTGCACCGGCGACGGCATCGGCATGGCATACCGGGTCGGTGCGCCGCTCATGGACATGGAGATGATCCAGTACCACCCCACCACGCTCGCCAAGAAGGGCTTCCTGATCACGGAGGGCGCCCGCGGCGAGGGGGCCCACCTGCTGAACGCGAAGGGTGAGCGGTTCATGGAGCGTTACGCGCCCAACAAGATGGAGCTCGCCTCGCGCGACGTCGTCTCGCGTGCCGAGCAGACCGAGATCAACGAGGGGCGTGGGTTCGACGACGGCACCGTCGCGCTGGACATCACCGTCGTGCCGCGAAAGCGGATCCACGAGGCGCTGCGCGAGATCGTGCTCGTCGGCCGCGACTTCGCCGGCGTGGACATCACGCGCGAGCCGATCCGCATCAAGCCCGGCAACCACTACACGATGGGCGGTGTCAAGACCGACGTCCACGGCGCGACGACCATCCCCGGCCTCTATGCGGCCGGCGAGGTGGCGTGCGTGTCCGTCCACGGCGGCAACCGGCTGGGCGCCAACTCGCTGCTCGACACCCTCATCTTCGGCCGCCGCTCCGGCGAGCACGCCGCGGCCCGCGCAAAGCAGGTCGACCACGGCAGGACCTCCGAGTCGACGCTCACCGACTCCGAGCGGGAGATCGCCGAGCTCATCGGCCGCGACCATGGCACGGGACGGCGGGTCTCCGTGCTTCGCAAGGAGCTCGGGGACACGATGGACACCTTCGTGGCCGTCTTCCGCGACGAGCAGGGGATCCAGACCGCCCTCGAGCGGGTGAAGGCGCTGCAGGAGGAGTACCCGACCGCTCACATCGACGACCCCGGCACCGTGTTCAACCAGGACGTGCTCGGCGCGATCGAACTGGGCTTCATGCTCGAGCAGGCCGAGTGTGTCTGCATCGGCGCCCTGCACCGCAGCGAGAGCCGCGGCGCCCAGTACCGCACCGACTTCCCAGAGCGCAACGACGAGGAGTGGCTCAAGCACATCGACCTGACCCGGGCCGAGGACGGTCCCGAGGTGAGCTACTCCCCCGTGACGATCACGCAGTGGCAGCCGATGGAGCGGACGTACTGAGTAGGGTGCTTTCAGATGCCTGAGTACACGCTGAAGGTCCGTCGCTACCAGCCGGAATCCGGCGAGGGCCCGTACTGGCAGGAGTTCAAGGTCGAGCTCGATCCGGACCTGTCAGTCCTCGACGGCCTGCTCCAGGTGCGCGACCGCCAGGACGGCACGCTCGTGGTCCGTTGCTCGTGCCGCGCCGCGATCTGCGGCTCGTGCGGGACCAAGATCAACGGGCAGTCCGGCCTCGCCTGCAAGACCCAGATCTCCGAGGCCCAAGCGGACGCCGATCGCCGCTCCACCAACGGGTCGGTGCCGATCGTCGTGGAGCCCATGGGGAACATGCCCGTGGTCAAGGACCTGGTCACCGACATGGAGTCGACGCACTGGGAGAAGATCCGCCGCGTCACTCCGTGGCTCCTCCCCGAGGGCGACCCACCGGAGCGCGAGTACGTGGTCCCGCCGGAGTCGATGATCGACGTCACCCAGACCGTGGGCTGCATCCAGTGCGGCGCCTGCGTCTCTTCGTGCCTGTCGATGGAGGCCGACCCGGAGTTCATCGGCCCCGCGGCGCTGGCGAAGGCCTACAGGTTCGTCGGCGACCCGCGCGACGCGCAGACCAAGGAGAGGCTCTACGACCTCGCGCAGGACCCGCACGGCATCTACGACTGCACGCACTGCTTCTCGTGCATCGACGCCTGCCCGAAGGACGTCGCGCCGATGGACCAGATCATGCGGCTCCGCCGTCGCGCCGGCGACGGATACGACATCGACGACGACAACAACGGGCACCGTCACGAGCTGGCCTTCACCAAGATCATCGAGCGCAAGGGAACGCTGGACGAGTCGCTGCTCTTGCAGGAGTCCTACGCCCAGGGCATCAAGGGGAAGCTGATTCCCACCCCGGAGGCGATCAAGGGCCTCGTCGGGTCGCTGCCGACGGCCGTTCGTGGGATCCGCACCGGCAAGATGCGCTCGCTCTCGAAGCTCATCCCGGGAGTGCACCCGAAGCTCCCGGGCGACTCCCAGAAGTACGTGAAGAACATCTTTGCGCACGCCGAGGAGCACCACGAGGAGCTCAACCTCTACATCACCGGCGAGGAGGAGGCCCTGGTGGAAGCACCTCCGGAGGCCACGGTCGATGATCAGGGCGAGCCCGAGGCCGACCTCGCGCCCGAGTCCCTTGAGCCCGAGCCGGACGAGAGGAGAGACCCCTGATGGCCGACCTGAAGCTCGCGTACTGGCCCGGCTGCGTCTCACGCGGCTTCACGCCGGAGCTCCATGGCTCGATGGCGCTGGCCGCCGAGCGGCTCGGCATCGATCTGGTCGAGCTCGACCGCGCGAACTGCTGTGGGGCGGGCGTCATCGCCGAACACAACCAGGAGCTCGCGGACACGCTGAACGCGCGCACCTTTGCCCTCGCCCAGAGCACGGGCCTGGCGATGATGAACATCTGCTCGACCTGCCAGGGAGCACAGTCCGAGTGCCAGCAGCGGCTGGACGCCGACTCCGCCTACCGGGCGCACATCAACGAGGCGCTCGCCGACGAGGGGCTCGAGTACGAGAAGGGCAGGGACGGCTGGAACAACAAGAACTTCCTCTGGGTGCTGGTCGAGGACTACGGACTCGATCGTCTCAAGGAGAAGGTCACCCGCCCGCTGACCGAGCTGCGCGTCGGGCCCTTCTACGGCTGCTACGTGATCCGGCCCAAGCACCGGATCGGCTCCGAGGAGCACCCCGACCGCGACCTCTACCTGGAGCGGGTGATCGAGACGCTGGGCGGCACACCCGTCGAGTACGACGGCGCCCGCAAGTGCTGCGGCTTCCCGGTGATCACGATGAACCGCGACACGTCGCTGCGCCAGGCGGGCACCCACATCGCCGATGCGCTCGACGCCGGCGCGGACTGCCTGGTCACCCCCTGCCCGCTCTGCCACCTCAACCTGGACATGCAGCAGCCCGAGGCGGCGAAGGTCACTGGCCGCGAGCTCGGCCTCGCGGTGCTCCACCTGCCGCAGCTCGTCGCGCTGGCGCTCGGATTCGAGCCGAAGGAGCTCGGCATGTCGAAGCACATCGCCTCCACGGAATGGGTGGAGAACCGCCTCGCCGGCGGAGTCCCCGCCTGACGATGGAGTCGAGCGGCGCGACACCCGAGGTCCCCAAGCCACCCCCGGAGGTGGAGTCGGCGGTCCTCCTGGGGCACATCGACGAGGCCGTCAGCCTCTACGTGCTCCACACGGACATCGACGAGGAGACCGCCCGCAAGCTGGTCGCCCAGCTCGCCGAGGAGATCTAGCCCAGGATTCGCCCCGGGACCTCTTCGGGGGGACCGGGCTCCTCTTCATCGTCCCGCTGGCGCATCTTGCGCTCGATCCACCCGGCGCCCACCGTGTCGGTCAGGCCGTGGGCCACGATCGAGCACAGGATCGTGAACGCGGCGATTTCGAAGATGAGCTCGCCCTCTTCGACGGCCGACTTCAATACGAAGAGGGCGAACAGCATCGATGCGACGCCCTTCGGCCCGAACCAGGCGATGAACGCCTTCTGCGGGCCGGGTAAACGGCTGCGGATCAGCGAGAGCAGGATCGCGACGGGCCTCGCGACGAGGAGCGCGAGGATCACGAAGATCGCCAGGCGCCAGATCTCCCCGTGGTAGCCGGTGGCGACGATCAGCGCGCCGAAGATGAAGAAGGTGATCACCTGCGAGACCGCGCTCACGTTCTCGGCGAACTCGATGAACGTGTCCGGGATGTCGTGATCCACGGCGCCCATCGCGATTCCGGCGACGAAGGCCGCGATCAGGCCGTTGCCGATCGTCACGTCCGCGAGCCCGAAGGCCGCGAGGCCGAATCCAATCGCGTAGATCCCCTCGTAGCGGCGGGTGATCCCACCTCCCGGCAGGTGGTGGTGCAGACGCCCTCCGAGAGCGCCCACCGCCACGCCCACCACCCCGCCGAATGCGGCCTCGCCCAGCACCTTGAGCCCCTCGCCGCCGGCGTCGCCGCCGGGCTGCGCGAGGGCCAGGAAGAACAGGACGAAGGGAAGCGCGAGCCCGTCATTGAGCCCCGACTCCAGGTTCAGGGTGTGCCGCACCAGCGCGGGCACGCGCTGCGCCGTGACGACGGCCGAGGTGACGACGGGATCGGTCGGCGTCAGCACCGCGGCCAGCAGGAACGCCTCCGCCCACGACAGGTTCGGAAACACGCTGTGCCCGATCAGGGCCAGGATCCCGAGCGTGATCGGCATCGCCACCACGATCGCCCTCGTCACCGGGCCCCAGTGGACGCGCAGCAGCTCCCGCTCCACGAACAGCCCGTCCGAGAACAGGGTCAGGATCAGTGCGATCTCGATCACGTCGATGACCCCGGGCGAGGTCGCACTGACCGTCACCGCGCCGGTCTCGGCGAGGCCGATGCCGAGCGCGACGGACAGGACCGAGATCGAGAGGACCGTTCCGCGCATCAGGCCCGAGAGCGCCGCGGCGATGGCGAGCAGCACGCCGAGCACGAGGATCGCGTCGCCGAAGCCCAGGTTCATGCCAGGCTTATATTCGGTTCAGTGGGAGGCGGTTGGCAGATACCAGTCGAGGTAATGGCCGCAGGCGTGCCGGAGCGGGACCACTCGCTCGGCCTCGCCTGGAATCGGCCCCCCGGCGCCCGCCGGGCTGGCTGCGATCGTGCCCAGGTGGGCCTCGGCCTTCGTGCCGAGCAGGCGGCCGAGCGTGGGCGGGCTGTCCTCCTGGACGGTGAAGCGGACCGGGCCGCTCTTGTCGACCGTGAGCTCGCCCACCGGGTAGTAAGGGACCGAGCCCCGGTAGTCCAGGTTGGCGGCCAGCGCCGCCGCGAACCCGGGGGCGGAGACGCGCAGCGGCTGGGTTGCGTCGTACTGCAGCGAGATCTCCCAGCGCCCCCGGGGGAGATCCAGCGTCTGCGTGACCGTAGACCCGCCCTCCACGGTCGAGCTCGGCGACCAATTGCCGCCCACCACCGGCGGCCTGGCGAAGACCGTCGCGCTCCCCTTCGCTGGGAACTTCGTCGCCTCCTGGGACGAACACTCGAGAGAGGCGCCTGGATTGGCGCCCTCCTGCAGGGTGCGCCGCGGCCCGACCGGGCCCGTCCGCTTCCACAACACGAAGTCCTCAGTCCTCCGGACGGGCTCGAAGTTGGGCGGCGGGCCGCTCGCGTAGGCGGCCCGGGTCGTGATCACGTAAGGGAAGCGACTCAGCGTCGCCGGAGTGACTGAGTCGAAGTCGAACTTTCGGAAGACGTCCCTCAGGCGCAGGTCGGGCTTGACGTAGTTGGGGTCGTAGTAGTTGCGGACCGCGGTGAACGGCCGCGCGCCGCGGAGCTCGTACGCGACGAAGTTGTCACGCCCGAGGAACAGCACCTTCTGCCCCTGGACGAGGGGTCGCAGCTCCGCCAGCTGGTCGGCGTGGTCGGTCGGCGCGACGGGCGTCTGGCGAAGGACCAGGAAGCTGGACAGCGCCATGGCCACCGCGAGAACCGCTGCGAGGGCCGGCATCACCCACCCGCGCCGCTCGTGGCGATCCCCGGACAAGAGACCCCCGACTGCAACGAGAGCGACCATGGGGGCCGCGATCGAGAGCGCCTTGGCGCTGGTGTAGACCGTGCCGAACAGGAGTGCCCCGAGGTAGCCCAGGATCGCGGCGGCGAGCGCAGCGGGCACCGCCGGGCCGTACCGCCGCAGCCATCGTGGGAGGCCGACGGCCAGCGCCGCCAGCGCGATCAGCCCTCCCAGGTAGAACGCGGCTGGATGGCTCGAGTCGGACGCGGCCAGCCGGAACTCACTCGTGGGCCAGATGCCCAGCGCCTCGAGCGGCGAGAGCTGGTGGCGCAGGTTGCCGAGGCCGCCACTGAGGTTGGAGGTGCCGAACGCCCGAAAGCCGCCGAAGTCGATCATCCGCGTCCATTCCGGCGCGGTGAGCAAGGCCAGCACGCCGAGCCCAACGGCAACGGTCAGGAGCGCCGGCGAGCGCGGCGCTGGCGGCCTCCATCTCGGCGCGACCGCCACGATCAAGGCGTAGATCACGGCCGCCGCGGCGAGCCAGAACAGGCCGGGGAAGCTGTACGTGTATGTGGCACCGGCGGCGATCACCCCCAACGGCACCGCGCGCAGGGGCGAGGTCACCGTCGGGAGCAGCAGCGCGAACGAGAGCAGGAACAGCGCCTCGATCGGCTCCTTGAATGCCTCCTGCGCCAGGTACGCCGCGACGAGGTACGGGATGGCCACGAGGACGGCGGCCACGACCCGGGCCGGCGGGCGCACGTAGCGGAGCGCCTCGAACGCCACCAGAGCGGTCAGCACCGGGATCGCCAGCGTGAGGCCCGCGAACGCCTCGACCAGGCCGGTCCCGAGGCCCTCGCTGAGGCCGGCAACCAGCGAGTGCGGGCCCACCGGATAGCCCTGGTGGATGAGGACGGGCATGTCGCCGACCCGGGTGTTGAGCCAGTCGGCGATCAGCAGGTGGTAGGCCATGTCGTCGTTGACGAGCCCGACCCCGAGGATGCCGATCCGCTGGTTGGCGATGAACGGGATCGAGGCGACGACGAGGGCCAGCGCTCCGGCCACCGCCGCCCCGACTGCCACGCCCCCAGGCGCCCCTTCCATCGACCCGCGCCGCACGACCAACAGGACCGCGGCGGCGGCGAGCATCACGCCGACCGTGATCGCCACCGCCGTCCCGTGGCCCGGGAGCTTGATCGCCAGGCCACTCGCCACCAGCAGCGCGGCGAGGCCGACGGGGCCGGAGAGCCACGTCCAGTCCCGCCGGCCGCAGAGGAACAGGATCGCCTGGCCGACGACGAGCGAGCCCGCGCATACGAGCGCGACGGATGCGTAGGCGCCCAACAAGGGTCGCGATGCTAGAGGGCCAGAGATGTTGGGCAGCGACTTCGTCGCCGCCCCGCCCAACCTACCCTGCGATAGCGGCGCCCTCGGGCACCCGTACGAGCCCGCGCTCGTGGAGGAGCTCGGCAACCTGGACGGCGTTCGTCGCCGCGC
>DASQCL010000171.1:0-2844 GCA_035634715.1 Solirubrobacterales bacterium | reverse complement strand
GCTTTCGAGCCGTTGGCTTGGAGCTTGAACCCTATCCTGTTGAATTTATGACAAGTGCTGACCCTCGGCACGACTTGTGGCCACTCGGAGGCTTTTTGAGCGGTGTTGAGATGGCCGAGAAGGCGTCAAAAGAGTGGGCCGGGCTCGTCGTTTATCGACTTGCGGGGTATACCACTGAATTCTTCCCTGCGCCTCACCGTGACTACCGAGAATGAACCGTGCTGCAGGTTGAGAGCGCCGCGGGGCCGCCGAGGAGCTGCCGAGTTAGCGTCCTGGGCACCGGTAGTACGTTGCCCGCCCTCGCTCGCTCGACCAGACCAGAGTTGAGCTGTTCACGCTCAACCGCACGTTCGCAACCCAGTTTCTGCCGTCAGCCGAGCAGCGCGCTCGCGTGCGCCAGCCAGAACCGTCCCGCTGAACCTGCTCGAACTCGCAGGAGCCCATCGCGCCCCCGAACGAGTCGGCCCGCCCTGCTGAAATCGCCAGCGGCGGCGCACCCGTCTGGAAGCAGTCCACGCGCGACCGGGCCCAAGCGCCGATGTAGCTCGCTGCGGTGGCAACCTGTTCCGGCGCGGCGAGCTCCGGTTCAGGGACGAGCGAAGGTCTCGGCGGAGGCATGGCGTCCTCCTCGACTGCCTTGCTGTCTTCGCGTGTGACCGGCTCCGGCGTCTCTGGTTGTTGCGGGGCGACTGAGGGCTTCTGCGTCTGCTCGGTCCGGCTAGCCCAACTTTCGCAACTGGCGGGGTTTGAAGGCCAAAACGCCTTTGTTTTCAAGGGCGGCCTGCGGAAGGTCTTCACTACAGAGCGGGCGCGGGAGAGCGTTGGAGGGACTGTGCGGCGGTGATCCGGGGTGGCGGTTGCGGGGGCAGGTCGAGGTTGAGTTGGCACACGAGCAGCTTCTGGTCGGCGCTCGGTTCGGTGTAGCGGGTCAGGATCAGGGTGCGCCCGTCCGTGGTCGGGAAGTGGACGTCCAGCATCTGGATCGCGGCGAACGTGTCGAGCACGGCGCGCGGCGTCAGCCCGCCCGCCAACGGCCGCAGCCGCGCCCGCAAGGTCACATGCAGGCAGTAGGCCAGGAACGCCACGAAGATGTGCGCCTCGATGCGCCGTTCCAGCTGATGATGGATCGGGCGCAGGGCCAAGTCATGCTTCAGCGTCTTGAACGCCGCCTCGACTTCGACAAGCTGGATGTAGAAGCGCCACAACTCGGCGGGATCACTGGTACACAGGTTGGTGCGCAGCAGATAGCGGCCCTCCCGACGCCGAACCCGTCTCAGCTTCGTGCGGTTGAGCGCGTAACGGAAGGTCGCCGTCCCGGGATCGACCTTGACCTCGACGAGCCGCCAGGCAGCGGGTGACTTGGCCCGCGCGGCGCCAAGCTTCATGACCAGCTGGTCGCGGCTCAGCTGCATCGCCGACAGCTCGCCGAGCCGCTTCCAGAGCCGCTTCAGCTGTCGCTTCCGCATCGCTCGCTCCTTGTCGATGCGGGCCCGGCTGCGCGCCAGGACGTAGAGTTCCGGCTCCTCGCTCAGGAGCTTGACCTCGACACCCGGGCGCACCGCCTGCCAGGGCTTCCCGAGCAAGGCCTGCTCCATCCGGGAGAGCCGGCCTTTGGGGGTTCCGACCAGATAGGACACCGGAGGGTCGGCCTGACGCATCTCGGCCAGAACCGCCTCCGTGGGAATGCCGCGGTCCATCACCCAGATCCGCTGCGCCCGTCCGTACTGCGCTTCGATCCGGTGCAGGAAGGCGCGCAGCGTGGTGCTGTCGGCGGTGTTGCCCGGCAGCACCTCGTAGGCGAGCGGGAAGCCCTCCGGCGTGACGATCAGCGCGATCACCACCTGCACGCAGTCGCCGCGCTTGTCGCGGCTGTAGCCGTGGCGGCGCTTGTCGGTCTCGTCGTCCGGCGGGGGCGACTCGAAGTAGGTCGAGGTCAGGTCGTAGAGCAGCACCTCGAACGAAGCCCCGAACAGATCCTGCCAGCGCCCGCGCAGATGCGAGAACAGCCCTTCCTTGTGGGCCAGCAGCTTGTCGAGGCAGCGGTAAAGCGTGTCCTTCGCGACCAGCGTGTCGTCAGCCCCGAGCAGGTCGGCCATCGCGCTGTGCCCGAACCACTGCCGGTGCAGTCGCCACTCGCTGCCCGGATCGATCAGCCGGTAGCAGACCAGGGTCTGCAGCACGTGACGCCAGCGGGTGCCTTCGCGCGAGTCCGCCAGCCGCCCCGCCCAGAACCGATCGAGCCCGAGTTGCTCGTAGAGCTGGCAGGCGAGCCAGCACGCGCCCCATTGGCGCGGCCGGTGCAGTTGCATCGCCCCGAGCTGGACCTGGACGCCGTATGCCTTGGCGTGCTCGGGCAGCGCCTGTCCGGCGGGAAACAGGGCGAGCTGGCGGGAGCGCTGCTTCTCCTCGTCGAAGCCCTCGATGACCCGGCACCAGGCGGCGTGCTGGCTGTCGTTGATCTCGCCGAGATAGAGCAGCGGCTTCTGAACGACCCGGCCGCCGGCACAACGCCTGCTCTCGACGACGCTCCAGTAGCGATGCTGCTTGCCATCCTTGTTTCGCCGCGTGAAGCGCAGGTACATGGCGAACGATTCTACGCCAATCCTCGGCCCTGGAAAGGGGCTTGGTCTTCACTACACGCGATTTCCAGAAGCCAGCCCTTGAAAAGACTCCCGTTTTCGTCCGCAAAGCCCCAAAAAATCCCTGTCAGCCGCTCCAGTTGCGAAAGTTGGGTTAGCTGTGGAGTATGGGGGCGGGTCTTTAGGAGATCACCATGCTCAAAGGCGGCTTGCTCTGGCTTATCGGCATTCCTCTGCCGATCATTCTCATCTTGTGGCTCCTCGG
>DASQCL010000170.1:0-11378 GCA_035634715.1 Solirubrobacterales bacterium | reverse complement strand
GACGGCGACGCCGGCCTCGACCTCTACGCCGCCGATGCCGCGACGATCGGCCCGGGTGAGCGCGCCACGGTCGCCACCGGCATCGCGGTCGAGGTCCCCGACGGGTTCGCGGGGCTCGTCCTGCCGAGGTCGGGACTCGCGGCCAGGCACGGCATCGCCCTCGTCAACGCACCAGGGCTGATCGACTCCGGCTACCGGGGCGAGATCAGAGTGCTCCTCCTCAACACCGACCGCGCCGAATCCTTTACCGTCTCCCCCGGCGATCGGATCGCCCAGCTGGTGCTGACCCCGGTCGCGGACGCGGTGCCGGTCGAGGTGTCGCAGCTCGCTACGACCGCTCGCGGCGAGCGCGGCTTCGGCTCGAGCGGCCGCTAGGCCGCAGCAGGCGCGCATGGAGGGGGTGTACGCAGAGGTCGCCGAGTCGGACCCGGTGGCCTGCATCCGCCGAATCGGCCTGCGCCCGGAGGACCCCAACTTCGAGCAGAGCAGCATCTATTTCGGCCGTCTCGCCCGCTGACGCCCGTCAGCCGCGCATCGCCGCTTCGTGGGCCGATTCGTGGGCGGCGGCCTCCAGCGTGTCGTCCAGCGGCTCGAGCTCCGGCTCGGCGCCCTCGCGGCGCGCGAGCGCGAGCTGGATCAGGCGGTCGGCCAGCCACGCGTTCTTGGGCAGGAGCGGCCCGTGCAGGTAGGTGCCGATCACGTTGCGCTCGTGGACGCCCTCGTGGCCGTCCTTGCCGTTGTTGCCGAAACCGCGGATAACCCGGCCCAGCGGCGTGGCACCGGAGCCCAGATAGGTCCGTCCCCCGTGGTTCTCGAACCCGGCGAGGCGGCGCGGGCCTGCGCCGAGGTCGACCTCGATCTCCACGTTCCCGATCAGCCGCGGCCCCGCCTCCCGCACCGTCTCCAGGTCGGCGAGGCCCAGGCCCTCGATCCGTTCGTCGCCGAGCTGGTAGGAGTGGCCGAGCAGCTGGTAGCCGCCGCAGACCGCGAGCAGGACCGCTCCGTCGCCGGTTGCCGCGGCGACGGCATCCCGCTTCGTCTTCAGCAGGTCGGTGGCGACGATCCTCTGGTCACGGTCCTGGCCGCCGCCCATGTAGAGGAAGTCGTGCGATGCCGGATCGAGGCCGTCGCCGGGGCCGGCCGCCGTGTAGGTGAACCCGATCCCCCTCCATTCGCAGCGGCGTTGGAGCAGCAGGATGTTGCCGCGGTCGGCGTAGATGTTCATCTGGTCCGGGTAGAGCGCGCAGAGTCGAAGCTCCATCAGGGCCGCTCCGTGACGACGATGGTCGAGCCGACGTAGCCGTCGGCGGGCGGGACGAGAATGCGGTCGACCCGCCGCATCCCGGCGAGCTCGGCCTCGACCTCGAGCTCGTCGGATCCGAGGAGCCAGAGAGAGTCGATGTGCTCGGACTCGCTCAGATCGCCGTCGGGCGAGACCGCTTGGCGCACCCGCCGAAGGTCCAGGCGGCCGTTGTCGGTCGCGAAGTCGACCGGCAGGCTCGAGTACATCCAGCCGTCGATCTCACGGACGTCCGGGAGCGGCGGCGACCCGGCCTCGAGGTCCTCGGGCATCCCGTCGACGATGGCGGCCGCGAATCGCCCACCGGCTCGCAGGTGCGCGGTCACTCCGCCAAGGGCGACCGACCGCTCCGCCGGGCCGCCGAGCATTTGGATGACGTGCATCGGCGCGATCACCAGGCCGAAGCTGCGGTCGACCTGGAGATCCCGGATGTCCCCCTGAAGCGCGTGCACGGGAAGCTCCTCGGCCCTCGCCCTCAACTCGGTGGCCGCCACGAGGTCCGCGTCCTCGTCCACCGTCCAGACGTCGTGTCCGCGCCGGGCGAGGTGAAGGCACACGCGGCCGGTCCCGGACCCGAGCTCGAGCATCGGGCCTTCGGACGCCGCCGCCAGCCGTTCCCAGGCTTCAAGGTCGGCGGAGTAAGCGCCGCATTCGACGTCCTGCCAGGCCGCCGCGGCGCTCATTCCCAGTAGTCCCTGGCCAGGCCGCGCTTGGAGAGGAGGGTTCGCAGCTCGAGGAGGGCCGTGTAGGTGGGCAGGGCGAAGAGGCGCCCGTCGGCGCGATCGACGGCGCGATCGATGGACTGCGTGATCCCGGGAGCCACCTCGATCGCCTCGGGAGCGATGCCGGCGTACTTGAGGCGCACGGCCATCTCAGGGGCGCGCGTGCCGGCGCAGGTCACCTGGCGGACGTGGCCGGCGAGGAGCTCGAAGTCGGCGTCCCAGACCCAGGAGATGTCCCGGCCGTCGGCGATGCGGTCGTTGAGCCCGACCCAGAGGTCCAGCGTGGGCTCGCCGTTTGCTCTCGCCTCGAGCAGCAGCGTGCGGATGACCTCGTTGGCCCCGGCCGGGTTCTTGATCAGGAGCATGGACAAGTCCTTGCCTGCGACACGAACGGTCTCCACCCGCCCAAAGACCGCCCGCATCTCCTCCATGGCCCGGGCCGCCTCCGGCAGCGCCAAACCCAGCCGCTGCGCCGCGGCCAGGGCCGCCAGCGCGTTGTAGACGTTGTAAAGGCCGGGGATCCGGAGACGCAGCTCGACCTCGCCGTCGGGTGTACGCACCTGCGCCCGAGAGCCGCGCATGCCCTCGAGCTCGATTCTGGTCGCGGCGACGTCCGGTGCCGGGCGATCGGCGCCACACGAAGGACAGCTGTAGTGGCCGAGGTGCCCGACGAATGCCCGCTCGTACTCGTACGGCGCACCGCAGCGCCGGCAGTACTTGGCGTCGAAGGCGTGCGGGAGCTCTGGCAGCGCCTGACTCGGGTCCTCGATCCCGAAGTAGGTCACGCCGGGGCGCCGGGCGAGCTCGGCGTCGCGGCCGAGGTCGGCGATCAGCGGGTCGTCCGCATTGAGGACGAAGCCGGCGGCTCCGGCGTGCTTCGCGACGGCCGCCGCCCACTCATCCGCGATGTGCTCCAGCTCCCCGTAGCGATCGAGCTGGTCACGGAAGAGGTTGCCCAGGACGACGATGCGGGGGTCGAGGTCGTCCGCGACGCGTGGCAGCCAGGCCTCGTCCACCTCGAACAGGCCTTCCTCGCCCGTCTGCTCGAGCAGCGCGGTGGCTACGCCCCAAGTCATGTTCGACCCCGCCCGGTTGTGCACCGGGGGCCGTCCCGCCGCGCGGAGGGCGGCCGCGATCATGCTCGCTGTGGTCGTCTTGCCGTTCGTGGCGCTGACGATCGTGGCGCCCTCTGGGAGTCGTGAGCCCAGGCGGGCGATCGCATCCGGCGCCATCCGCAGGAGCAGGCGGCCTGGAAGCGTGGTCCCGCCGCCCCGTCCACTCGCTCGACTCAGCCCGCCCGCAGCCCGCGCAATCGCAAGCTTCGGGCCGAAGAAGCTACTCACCTCGGGCGGGGGCTAGGAGCGCCGTCCGGCGGCGCGATCACGTCAAGCGCGCGGGGAAGCACCCGGACCGTGGCCGGCAGATCCGCGACGTGGTCGCCGTCCGCGTACATCGCGAACGGCCGATCGGCCTTGATCTCCACCTCGGAGCCACGCAGCACTGTGACCTCGGGGTTCTCCACGTGGCGTCCCTTGAACACCTTCGGCAGGTTAGCCAGGAAGTGCAGCTTCGAGACGTCGCTTGTCCACACGACGTCGAGCTTGCCGTCGTCGAGCTCGGCGTCCGGCGCGAGGAACATGCCGCCGCCGTAGGCCTTGTTGTTGGCGGCGGCGACGGCATACCCGGTGAACTCCCGCCGCTCGCCGTCGAGGGTCACCTCGAAGCGTGCCGGCTTCCACGCCGCCAGAGCACGGAGCGCCGCATAGAGGTAGACGAGATTGCCCTTCACCAGGCGGGTCTCGTTCGCGATTCGGTTGGCGTCGGAATCGAATCCGCAGCTCGCGATGCACAGGAAGCGGTGGCCGTTCACCTCGCCGACGTCGATCGACCGCCTGTGGCCCGCCGCGATCAGGTCGACGGCGTCGGGAATGGCGGTCGGGATCCCGACCACGCGAGCGAAATCGTTTCCCCTGCCACCCGGAATCACCCCGAGCGGCGCCTCGGTGCCCACCAGCGATCCGCCGACCTGGCCGATGAGGCCGTCGCCGCTCATGACGACCGGGATCTCGCCATCGGCTGCGGCCGCCCGTGCCTCCCGGACGCCGTGGTCGAGGCTGGTGGTCATGACCAGGCGGTACGCGAGCTCGCGCCGGCGGAGGGCTCCCTCGAGCTCGGGCAGCAGGTCGCGGGTGCGGCCGCCACCGGCGGACGGGTTGACGAGGACGAGGTGGCGAGGGCCGGTGCTCATGCGCGGGGCTTGCGGCCCACCCAGTAGGTGCCAACCCCGGCCTCGCCGGCCGCGTCGGACTCGATCCCCCGCTTTGCGAATGCCCAATCGAGCGCTGCCTTTGGTGTGTAGAAGGGAGTGGCGCTTCCCCAGCTGGAGGCCACTACGACCTGGCCGCCGGGCCGCAACACGCGCTCCACCTCGGCGATGAACGGCGGCATGTTGAGATGCGTGATCAGGTCGAAGGATTCGTCCTCGTACGGGAGGTCCGCCGCATCGGCCACCCGGAAGGCGATCCGCCCTTCGGGATCGAGCCCGACCTTGTGCTTGGCGCTCCGGACCATCTCCTCCGAGAGGTCGACGCCCCTGACCCTTGCCTGGGGGAACTCGCGCGCAAGGAGCAGTGCTCCCTCGCCGGTACCGGTTCCCACCTCGAGAGCACGCTCAGGGGCGGGCTTGACGTGGAGCAGGGCGGCCGCCAGGGGCGCCAGGTGATCGACGGACCCGGCCCCCGTGCGCTGATCCCATCCCGGGGCCGCGCGCTCGAAGAACCGGCGGATGGGCGTGCGCACGAGCGGCCACGCCCACGGCGCACGTACGACCAGCCGATTGAGCATGCGGCCGATGACTCGAACGCGGGTCGGAGTGGGGCGGTCCTCGCGCGGCCCGTTGCTCGATCGCTCCGCGGTTGCCGGCATTCCTCCATCTTGCCTGCTCCTCCCGACGGGCGCGGTCGCTAGTCTGCCGCGCCGATGCTGCGCCGAGCCGTTCCGCTTCTGGCCCTCGCGGGGGCAACCCTCGCGATCGCGGCCTGTGGAGGCGGTGGTGGGAGCACGTCAACGGGGGCATCGCTGCCCAGCGGCTGCGAGCAGGTCTCCAAGCCGCCCCCCCAGCATCGCCAGCTGAAGAAGCCCAAGCAGACGGTGACCCGCGGCGAGAAGCTGACGGCGACGGTCGACACGAGCTGCGGGCGCTTCGAGATCCAGCTCGACACGTCGAGCTCGCCGAAGACCGTGAACTCCTTCGCGTACCTGTCGAAGAAGGGGCTCTACGACGACACCACCTTCAACCGGATCGTGCCTCACTTCGTGATCCAGGGCGGCGACCCGCTCCAGAACGGCAGCGGCGGCCCTGGGTACAGCGTCGTCGAGCCGCCGCCGCAGAACGCCTCCTACCAAATGGGGACGGTCGCGATGGCGAAGACCGCGGTGGCTCCACGCGGGCAATCGGGTAGCCAGTTCTTCGTCGTGACGGCGGCGGACGCCGGTCTGCCGCCCAATTACGCCATCCTGGGGAAGGTGATCTCCGGCATGGACGTGGTGAAGCGGATCGGGACGCTCGGCGATCCCGCGAGCGGAGACCTGGGTACGCCCCTGGCCACCGTGGTCATCCGACGAATCAGTGTGAGCGGCGGGTAGGGGCCATGGCACGCATCGACTGCGGCGACCCGGCGCCCGACTTCGAGCTCACGGGGACGAGCGGCGGCACCTACCGGCTTTCCGAGCACCTCGGGGAGTGGGTCGTGCTGGCCTTCTATCCGGGCGACTTCACGCCAGTGTGCACTCGCCAGTTCTGCTCGTACCGCGACGCCGCGGACCGACTCGACGAGCTCGAGGCGACGGTCTGGGGAATCTCGCCGCAGTCGCTCGACTCACACGAGCGGTTCCGCTCCAAGTACGGGCTGACCGTGCCGCTGCTGGCAGACCCGGAGCGCGAGGTCATTCGCGCCTACGGGGTGCTGGGGCCGGGCGGGCTCGTGCGGCGGTCGATCTTCATCGTCGATCCCGAGGGCATCGTCCGCTATCGCCACGTCGCCCTGCTCGGCCTCCATTACCGCGACGTGGACTCACTCGGCGACTCACTGGATCGGGCCCGCTCGCAAGCCGCGGCCTGATCCGTATGGCCGCGATCCAGGCGGTGGAGTTCACGGCGGAGGGCCCCGCCGGGGCCCTGGCCGGGGAGTCGATGGGGGAGGGCCCTCCGGTGGTCCTGCTGCACGGCGTCAGCGCCACCCGCCGCTACGTCGTACACGGCTCGAAGGCCCTCGCGCGTGCGGGCTTTCATCAGGTGACCTACGACGCCCGAGGGCACGGTCGCTCCGATCCCGCCCCGCCGGATGCCGGCTACTCCTACGCTGAGCTCGTCACGGACCTCGAGGCCGTGGTCGACGCGGACGTGGGGGACCGACCCTTCCTGCTCGGAGGGCATTCGATGGGCGCGCACACGGCCGTCGCGTACGCGATCGAGAATCCCGACCGCCTGGCCGGGCTGGTCTTGATCGGCCCCGCCTACACGGGCTTCGTCGACGACGAGGCTCTCGCGGGCTGGGATCGCCTCGCCGACGGGCTCGAGCGGGGAGGAGTCGACGGCTTCATGGAGGCTTACGACCACGGGCTCGACCCGGCATGGCGGGAGACGGTGCTCCGCTTCACCCGCCAGCGGATCAGTGAGCACCTGCACCCGAAGGCGGTCGCGCGCGCGCTCCGCGAGGTACCGCGCTCGAAGCCCTTCGACTCCATGTCCGAGCTCGAGTTCATCGACGTCCCGTCCCTCATCGTGGGGAGTCGCGACGAAGGGGACCCTGGGCATCCGTACGCGGTCGCCGCGACCTACGCCGAGACCCTGCCCGACGCGTCGCTGGTAACGGAGGACGAGGGCGCGTCGCCTCTGGCCTGGCAGGGCGGGAGGCTCTCGCGCGAGATCGCGGGCTTTGGCGAGTCCGCGGCCGTACGATCGCGGCTCGGGTAGCCGCAGGCCCCGGGGGGCCCGGGCCCTATGCTTTTGCATCGATGGTCGACGACGGCCCCGCGATCCACTATTCCGCCGTTCCGCGTGGCACGCCGGTGTACGACGCGAACGGGAACGAGATCGGCACCGTCGACCGGGTGATGGACAACTACCGGGAAAACATCCTCGACGGGTTCGTGGTCCGGATGCCCAAGCACGGGCTTCGCTTCGTCGACGCGCCGGAGGTCGCACGCACCGCCGAGCGGGGCGTGACGCTGACGATCACCGCGGCCGAGGCCGAATCGCTTCCGCCCCCGCCCGACGGCGGGGCCGTGCTCCGGCCGAACCTCGGATCCGGCACGCTCGGACGCCTGTTCGGCGGCCGCAAGCGCCAGTAGCCGGCGCTAGGCGAGTGGCCGGGCGCTAGGGGGGGTCGCCGCAGAGGATCCACTCGCCGCCCGACCCGCGCTCGAGCAGGGCTCGGTCCGTGAGCCCGCGGAGGGCGAGGGTGACGGTGGGCCGGCGCGCGCCGACCAGGTCGGCCAGCGTCTGGTGTGACAGCCGGAGCGGGAGGACGGCGCCTCCCCTGGTCTTGCGGCCCCATAGCTCCGTGAGCTGCCACAGAAGCAGAAGGAGCCTCTCCTCGACCCCCACGGTGTTGGCGATCGCGGCGCTGACGGCGATCCGCCGCGACCGGCTCAGGGCGCGCTCGGTGAGCGCCTCGAGCAGTTCGGGGAATTCCCTGACCTGGGCCGTGAAGGTTTCGTCGAGCGCCGCGATCGAGCTCGGCTCGATGACCGTCCAAGCCACCTGCGAGAACGACGGCGAGTCCTCCTGCCAGGGACTGAAGAGGTCCCCGTGCCCGAGCAGCTCGAGGCTGCGCCCGCGATCCGGCACGACCACGCGTCGCCCGACGAGCCCGTCGAGCACCATGTACCCGAGGTGGGAGCCGGAAGGCTCCCCGGCGGGCTGCCAGGGACCGCGTTGAAGCTTGAGGGCGGAGGCCCACAGGCGGCCGATCGGCCGTCCATTGGCCGTGCTCACCAGGCGCGCAAACTCCCTGTCTCGCTCGAGGAGATCGACGCGCTCGCCGTTGACGGGCGTCTGGTATCTGCCTTGCTCCACCCGATGCACTTACCCCGGATGTCCGCTAGAAAACCGTCTGGCCGGCGCAGCACGAGGGACACGCCCGAGCGAGCAGCGAGGAGGCCTGAGTCTCGTTGTTTTGGTGACAGGGAGCGGGGTAGCAGTTCGCTAGCATCGCAACCGGTCACGCGAGCTCGCCAAGGCCCCGTGATCAGATGAGTAGTGGATAAGCTGCGGGGAGCCCACATCACACGCGCGTGGGCGTGCGCCCAAGCGCGCGGTTCCCCGCCCGTTCCAGTTGCTTCAGAGGGCCTATTTCTGGAGGAGGAAAGGGCCACATGTCGACCAATCCACGCACGAAGCGGAGCGCTACACAGCGGTCAAGCAAGCGCAACGGCCGCCCTCCGGCCGACAGCGTGGACGTCACAAACGCCATCAGGATGGACGGACACCTAGCCGACGAAAACGACCTGCTTCGCGAGTACGCGGAGACGCACGATCCGAGGCTCAAGGAGGAGCTCGTCAGGCGCTTCCTGCCGCTGGCGCGATCGCTGGCGCTGCGCTACCGAGGCGCGTCTGAGCAGCTCGACGACCTGATCCAGGTTGCGAGCCTCGGGCTCGTCAAGGCCCTTGACGGGTTCGACCTCGAGCGCGGGAACTCGTTCATCGCCTACGCGGCCCCGACCATCCTGGGCGAGCTCCGCCGGCACTTTCGCGACCGAGTGTGGGAGCTGCGTCTCCCGCGCGGCCTCCAGGAGCGGACCATGGCCGTACAGGAGGCGGCGCAGAAGCTCGCAGAGGAGCTCGGGCAGACCCCTACGGTGGGCCAGATTGCCGAGCGACTGGAGCTGAGCGAGGAGGAGGTTTCCGAGGCCCTGCAGGCGGAGGAGGCGCGCAGGACGCTCTCGCTCGACGTACCGCGCAGCCGCGAGGACGCGGAGTCCGTGCCGATGGTCGAGACGGTTGGGGCCGCCGAGAGCGGCTACGACCGTGTCGAGGCCCAGTTCGCCGCTGAGGGCGCTCCGCTGACCGAGCGTGAGCGCACCGTGCTTCGGCTCCGTTTCGAGGAGGACCTGAACCAGTACGAGATCGGCCAGCGGCTCGGCGTCTCCCAGATGCAGATCTCGCGCATCATGCGCAAGGCGCTGCGGAAGCTCCTCGACGCGGTGCAGGCTGAGGGGCCGCCCGGCGAGGGGGGCTCAGCCTCCCGGTAGTAGCCTCGACCGCGTGGAGCGCTCCGAGCGGACAGAGCTGCTTCGTCGCCTCGTCGAGTGGCGGTCCGAGACGGGCATCCTCACGGTCTACGTCGACCTGGACCCGGGCGATCGCGGGAGCCCCTGGAGGATCGCGCTGCGGGAGCAGCTGCACGAGCTCGAGGAGCAGACCGACCCGCATGCCGAGCGCCGCGCATTCGAGGCGGCCGCAGGCGAGATCCTCGAGCGCTTTCCCGAGAACGGGGCTCCACCTGAGGGGCGTGGCCACGTTGGCTTCATCGAGCTGGCCGAGAAGCACCCGACCGCGGTCTGGCGCAGCATGCAGATGGCGCCCCGGCGCACCGAGGTCACGCGCTCCGCGCACCCTTACGTCCGCCCGCTTGTGGAGCTCTTTGCCGAGGGTCCGCACGTTGGCGCCGCCCTCGTCTCGGCGGACCGTGTGCGGCTGCTCGATTGGTCGCTCGGCGCGATCCGAGAGCTGGACAGCTGGGAGATCACCCTGTTCGATCAGGATTGGCGCGAGGGGAAGGCCGAGCGGGCGATTCCCGGTAGGGGAACGGGGCCCTCGGCTTCCGGTCACGACCAGTTCAGCCAGCGGCTCGAGGCAAACCGGCGGCGCTTCCTCCACGAGGTCGCGGGCCTCGTCGCTGGGGAACAGAGCAAGCGATCGTGGCAGGACCTGCTCGTCTTCGGCGCGGAGGACCTGCCCCGCGATTTCGCTGCCAGCGTGGGCAACGGCGCAGGGCCAGTGCACATCTTCCAGCACGACCTCGTCAGCTCGAAGGAGTCCCAGGTCGCGGAGCGGGTGGAGGCTGAGGTTCGCGAGGTGAACACTGCGCGGGCGATGGAGCTGGTCGGCGAGATTGAGGAAGCGATCGGCGCCGGCCCGGGCGTCGCCCTCGGAAGGCAGGAAACGCTTCAGGCGCTCGCCGAGGGCCGTGCGCGGCATCTCGTCTTCAACGGTGAGCGGGACTTCGAGCGCATCGCGCCCGTGAACCTCGCGTACGACGGCGGAAGGGAGGACCTCCCCCTGGGCGAGCGCCTCGTCCAGCTGGCGGTCGCAACCGACGCGGCGGTGACGCCGGTGTACGAGGAGCCCGCCTCGAAGCTTGACTCCCACGAAGGCGTCGCTGCACTCCTGCGGTACTGACATGGAGAGGCCACCGGCTGACAGCGCCTTCAGCCTCGAGCGGAGCGAGGACCGACTGCTCTGGATTTTCGGCTCGTCGCGCAGCGGCAGCACCTGGCTCCTGCGGATGCTCTCGGAACTGGAAGGTGCCGTTCCGATCGACGATCCACACCTCGGCCACCACCTCGGCGTCTGGCGGCCGATCCCGCTCGCGTGGGCGGCCGCGAATGCGGACCCGGAGCTCACCATCCTCAACGAGATCAAGCGCGAGAAGCCCAGCTACTTCTTCTCGGACCGTTACCGCGACGTATGGGGGCCCGCGCTGCGCGAGCTGATTGTCGCCCGGTTCGACGCCCAGGCCCACGACACCCGGATCCCGGCGGGCGCCGACCCGCTGGTGATCGTCAAGGAGCCGGGCTCCCACATCGCCGATCTCTTGATGTCGTTGTTTCGCAGGTCGCGGATGATCTTCCTACTCCGCGACGGACGGGACGTCGTCGACTCCTGGCTCGCTGCTCACCGCTCCGGAGCCTGGGCCCTCGACGAGGGAGCCTTCCCTGTGGCCCCGCAGGGGCGGGAGGCGCTCATCCGCTGGCAATCCAGCGTCTGGAGCTACCGGACCGGCGTCGTCCGGCGCGCCTATCGTGATCACGACCCCTCGCGACGCGTGCTCGTCCGCTACGAGGACCTCCTCGCCGACCCCGCCGGCGAACTGGAGCGGATCTGCGGGACGCTCGAGATCGCCGCGCCCGCTCCACGGCTGCGAGAGATCGCGGCGACTCACGAGTACGAGAGCGTGCCGAGCAACAAGAAGGGAGAGAGCAAGGAGATCCGCTCCGCCGACCCGGGCAGCTGGCAGGAGCACCTGAGCGCCGCCGAGCAGCAGGCTATGTACGAGGTGATGGGGGAGACGCTGGCCGACGTCGGCTACCTACCTGGCTCCGGCGGTCAGTGGGCCGCGTAGGGCTCAGCT